>CAZNXI010000050.1:0-17432 GCA_964577005.1 uncultured Rheinheimera sp. | reverse complement strand
CTAAATCAAACCATGCCTGAATGCCACCTTGCTCGACTTTTTGCGCAACTTGCTCAATTAAAGTAGCCGTATCGGGGTGTAAAGCACCGGTATCTTTATCAACAAATAAGGCAATAGGCACACCCCAAGTACGTTGACGAGAGATACACCAATCTGGCCGACCGGCAACCATATTTTCAATGCGCTGCTGACCCCAATCAGGGATCCAACGGGTTTGTTCAATTTGCGCAAGTGACGTCTGACGCAGCCCTTGCTGCTCCATGCTAATAAACCACTGCGGTGTGGCGCGGAAGATAATCGGCGTTTTATGACGCCAGCAATGCGGATAGCTGTGTTTATAGGCTTTGTGTAGCAATAAGGCACCGCGTTCTTTTAACGCTTCTACAACTGAGTCGTTCGCTTTAAATACATGCTGACCTGCAAATAATGGTGTATCCGGTAAGTAAACACCATTTGCGCCGACAGGATTGGCAACTTCTAAACCGTATTTTTGCCCAACCACAAAGTCTTCCTGACCATGCCCTGGCGCAGTATGGACACAACCCGTACCCGAGTCGGTGGTCACATGCTCACCTAGAACCACGGGCACCGAGAAATCGTAAAGCGGATGCTGTAATGACACTAAATCTAGAGCTGCACCTTTACAAAAACCTAGCGCATGATAATGCTCGATATTGGCACGCGCCATCACGTCTTTAACCAGATCAGTGGCTAAAATTAAGCGCTCGGCACCGTTCGGGCCTTGTTCAACCTGAACTAATGAATAACTTAGCTCAGCGTTTAAGGCGACTGCGCGGTTAGCTGGAATAGTCCAAGGGGTAGTGGTCCAGATCACTACTGAAATTTGGCCCTGACCACGATGTTCCGCCGGATGATCAAACTTATCGGCGACACTGTCATCAACCACGGCAAAGCGCACATCAATGGCTGGCGAAACTTTGTCTTGGTATTCAACTTCAGCTTCAGCAAGAGCAGATCCACAGTCAGTACACCAATGCACTGGCTTAAAACCTTGGTGTAAATGACCATTGCCAATGATTTTGCCTAAGCTACGAATGATATTAGCTTCAGTGTCAAAATCCATGGTGCGATAAGGCTTGTCCCAATCACCTAATACCCCTAAACGAATAAAATCGGTGCGCTGTGCGTCAATTTGCGTTAAGGCGTATTCGCGACATTTTTGCCGAAACTCTGCTGGCGTTAGCTTAACGCCGGGCTTGCCATATTTTTTTTCAACCACTAACTCAATGGGTAAACCATGACAATCCCAACCTGGGATATAGGGCGCATCAAAATCGGATAAGGTCTTTGCTTTAACGATAATATCTTTCAGAATTTTATTAACGGCATGACCGATATGAATATTACCGTTAGCATAAGGAGGGCCATCATGCAGGATAAAGGTTTTTTTACCTTTTTTGGCGGCGCGAATCTGGCCGTATAAATCAGCGTCAGTCCACTTTTTCAGCATTTGCGGCTCGCGCTGCGCCAAGTTCGCGCGCATGGCAAAAGCCGTCTCTGGTAAATTCAGGGTATGCTTGTAATCGCTCATCCGTTTTGGTTCCATTAAGTGAGTGTGTTCAGCAGCAAAGGCTGCTGACTAAAATACTGTTTAGCCGCTGCGGCATCGGCAGCGATCTGCTGTTTTAAGGCATCCAGACTGGCAAAGCGCTGTTCTGCTCTTAGCTTGTGCCGCAGTACGACTTCGATCTGGGTACCATATAAATCTTTGTTAAAATTGAATAAATGCGCTTCAAGCTGTTCACGAACACCCTGCACCGTCGGTCGATTGCCAATATTGGCCACGCCTTGAAACTCACCGTACAGGGTTCGCGCACTAATAGCATAAACGCCCGACACAGGCAGTTTACGCCGATATAGCCAGACATTGGCAGTGGGAAAGCCTAAATCACGCCCTAATTTACGGCCATGTCTGACCCGCCCCGTCAATGCAAAAGGCCGGCCCAACATTGTTTCGACCAAAGCCAGCTGGTCTTGCTCCAATGCTTGACGAATCAGCGTACTGCTGACCCGTTGTTCACCTAGTTTTAAACTAGATGTACTGTTTAAGCCAAAACCAAATTGGTTAGCGGCTTGCTCAAGCACGGCAAAATTACCACTACGATTTTTACCAAACTGGAAATCATCACCCACAATCAGATGCTGCACCCCCAGTTTTTTAAGCAATAACTCTTGCACAAACTGATCAGGCTCTTGCGCTGCAAAAGCGCGATTAAAGCCGACACACAATAGTCGATCAATCCCCAACGCCGCTAGCGCTTGATATTTTTCGCGAAAACGACTGATTCTGGCAGGTGCCATACTACCCGAAAACAATTCCAACGGTTGTGGCTCAAACACCATCACACATGAAGGCAGCTGTTTTAATTGTGCTAAGTGCTTAACTTGCGCTAACACAGCTTGATGCCCTAAATGCACGCCATCAAAATTACCAATAGTCAGCACACAGCCTTGATGCCGAGGTAATATATTATGGATACCGCGAATTAACTCCATGCCTGCCTTAAATTTACTGTTCGGTGCTTATAAACCCGCCATTATACCCCGTTCATCCCTTGCTTTCAGCAATAGTTTTTGGCTTAAAATCGGCAAGACGGATCCCAAAAAGCAGCAATAAGCTAAAATAACCCACCACAGCACCTGCACAGAGCACACTCAATTGCCCAATTTGTTGCCATAAACTCAGTTCTGTCCAGACGGCCAAAACGGGATTAAAATAATACAACACAGCCGCCATCACAGCACTCGCCAAGGCTAATTTCGCCAAAAAAATACCACTAGGTTTACTTAATTCATAGACACCACTGCGCTGTAAGCCACGATACAGCAGATAAGCATTTAAGCTTGCCGACAGCGCTGTTGCTAACGCTAAACCAACATAGCTGAGAAAAGGGGCTAACATTAAGTTGAATACCATATTCGCTACCATGGCAATTATACCAATCCGTACTGGTGTTTTAATATCTTGTCTGGCATAAAACCCAGGAGCTAACACCTTGATTAGCATATAACTTAACAGCCCGCAGGCATAGGCAATCAAGCTATAGGATACCATCAGTACATCTTGCTGGGTAAACTCACCTCGCATAAATAGCACCGTGATAATAGGTTGCGCCAACACCATCAGCGCTAGCATAGCCGGCAATCCAAACATGGCGACAAAACGCAGTGCCCAATCCAAAGTGTATGCAAAGCGATTAGCATCCTCAGAGGCATGGTGGCGGGATAAATTTGGCAAAATCACCGTCGCAATGGCGATACCAAAGAGTCCCAACGGAAATTCAATTAAGCGATCAGAGTAATAAAGCCAACTGACAGCCCCTGTCAGTAAAAATGAGGCAATAACGGTATCGAGCAATAAATTAATTTGGCTAACCGAAACACCAAAGAGCGCAGGTAACATTAGCGTGCGAATTTTCGTGACATTCTCATCACGCCAGCCCCAGCGCGGCATGACCAATAAACCGGCTTTTGCTAAAAAAGGTAGCTGAAACAGTAGTTGCACAGCGCCACCAATAAAAACGCCCCATGCCAACGCCAAAGCTGGCTCTGTTAAAGTCGGTGCTAAAAACAGTGCACAACTAATAATGGCTATATTTAAAAACACCGGGGTAAAGGCCGCCACGGCAAACTTGTTGTAGGTATTTAAAATGGCGCCACTAAAAGCCACCAGAGAAATAAACCATAAATACGGAAAAGTAATTTTTAGCATCAAGCTGGCCATTTCAAACTTATGCGCATCTGGCCCGTCATTTAACCATTCAATAAACCAGCCCATACCAAATAATAACGCCAATAGCGGTGAAGCAATGACGCCAAAAAGTGTGACCAAGGTGACAATCACCCCTAAGGTACCGGCTACTTTTGCCACCAGCTCACGGACCGCATCGTCACCATGCTTGGCTTTTACTTCACTAAGCACTGGGACAAAAGCTTGTGAGAAAGCCCCTTCAGCAAATAAGCGACGTAAAAAGTTAGGAATACGATTGGCGAAAAAGAACACATCCGCTGCAGCACCTGCGCCGACAAAGTTAGCCACCACCACGTCACGAACTAAACCTAACACGCGTGAAATCAGTGTCATAAAGCTAACAATCAATCCCGATTTTAATAATTTTCCTGACACGCCCAACTCCTTAAATGGTTGTATTGCTATTTTCACCCGTTAAGCCAGCCAATTACCAGTAGTAAGACCAATTTAATTCCTCGCCTTTTCGCGGAAAGCATTTGACAATGGCACAGTAAATAGGCATATTATGCGGCCTTTAAAGAGTCCGGTTTTAGTTTTTAGGAGTGTTACCTTGGCTAACATTAAGTCTGCTAAGAAGCGCGCAATTCAATCAGAAAAACGTCGTCAGCAAAACGCCAGTCAACGTTCTATGATGCGTACTTTCATCAAGAAAACCTACGCAGCAGTGTTAACTGCTGACGCAGTTGCTTCTCAGGAAGCATTCAACAAAATGGTACCTGTTATTGATCGTATGGCGGCCAAAGGTCTGATCCATAAGAACAAAGCAGCTCGTCATAAAGCTCGTTTAAACGCCCATGTAAAAGCGTTAAAAACTGCTTAATTGACAGTGATAAACAAAAAAGCCAGCTTACGCTGGCTTTTTTGTTTATCTTTTTGGCAGTGCAGTGTGCTGACAACTTAACTACGCTACCTACTCTGTTCGCCCCTATAGGGCAAACAGAGCCTGAGATTTAAACCGCTTGCTCTTGACAATACAGCTTGTGTAACAAGGCTATTAAAGCTTCAGCTTGTGAGCTGTTTAGTTGATAAAATACCGTTTGTGCTTCTTTACGGGTTTTAACCAGTTTATGCCGACGTAACAATGCTAAGTGTTGAGATAATGCGGATTGGCTTAAATCCAATTTATCATTAATCTCACCAACAGACATTTCGCCGTCGAGCAAATGACATAAAATTAATAATCGCCGCTCATTTGAAACCGCTTTAAGTAATTTGACCGCCTCTGCCGAATTTTTCAGCATATCCTCTAAATTCATGTTCTCACACCGTCTACTTGAATGAAAATAAGTTCGGAGCACTGCCTAATAATAGTGTCCAACTCGTTATGACCATCAATTACAATAATGGTTGCACCAAATTAGAAATCCGTTCTGCCGTAAACGGCTTTACTACAAAAGCCTCTGCACCACCGGCAACCGCCGCTTTCAAGTTATCAACACTGGAGTAAGCTGAAATCATAAAAATATGGGAATGCTGGTCACGACGTCGAAATTTTTCCAACAACACCTGACCATTTACATCGGGTAATTGAATGTCCAGAAAAACTAACAGTGGCTGCTGTTGGAGGAATATCGCTTCAGCATGCACCCCATCAGAGGCTTCAAACACTTGCTGGATACCAAGCTCCTGCAAAATTCGTTTCAAATACAATCGAACCGCGACAGTATCATCGACAATTAACGCGTTTAACTTGCTACTGGATTTGAGTTCCATTGACTGAAATTGGTTAGCTTGCATCCTTGAAGCACCTCCTTGTTGACTATCCCCGAGCTAACAATATTCGAACACTGGCACTCGCTCACCAGCAGATCGGACACTAAGTGTAAAATGATGGACAAAACTAATATTAGCAGCTTTTCGTCTGAATGTGCAGGCAAAGCGGCTAAATGTAACAAAGTTCTGGTTTAGTTCCAAACAAGGTCGTTTAGCGCGTGTACCTACTATATTGTTCATAAAAATTCGCCAAGCGAGCGATTATTTGCATAGAAAGTTCCCTGGATTAGGCGAAAGATGACAATCACGTTTCAGCCATTAAAAAATCTAATACGAAATCCGTAATATTCCTCAGTTGAGCAAATACTCAATACTGCTCATAATACGCACAATTAAACATCCTTACTGGGAGCAATAACATGGAAAATCTGATCTACGACATTATTAGCTGGGTTGGCCTGACCATTTGTATTGGCGCTTTTTTCATTAAAGATGTGTTTTGGTTAAGATTAGCCACATTAATAGGTTGTAGCCTGCTTTTTGTTTATTACAGCCATATTGCTATACCACAAGGGGTTATTTCTAACCTATTGGTACTGTTAATCAACGCCTATTATTTAATCCGGTTTGCCAGCGCCAAGAAAAAAGCTCAGGCTACTGCTAAAGAAAGCGAACTCACCGCAAGCAAACTCAGCCCGCAAGCTGATTAAGCGACTTTTTCCAAAACACTTAGCAGGCTATACTAGACCATAAGTAGTTTGTGTTGGAGTAAAGCATGCAACATGATGAGTTTGAGTTGTTTCTGCAAGAAATGGCTGATGTTAAACCTTTAGCACAAGATGCCGTTTTACAACAAAGTGGTGAATTTAGCCCGACGTTAGCGCAACAAGCTAGACGTAAAGCGGCTGAACAAGAAATGGAATATGATCCGCACTATTTAAGCATGGAGTATGTTGAACTGGTGAAACCAGACGATGTCTTTGCTTACTGTAAGGATGGTGTGCAGCAGGGCGTTTATCGCAATCTTAGGTTAGGAAAGTATCAATGCGATGCGACGCTTAATCTGCTTGGTAAAACCTTACAAGAAGCTCGCAGCCAGTTGCAGCAGTTTATCAGCGACTGCCACCAACGTGGTGTGAGAACCTTACTGATTCAACATGGTATGGGGCGCAACAGCAAACCTCATCCCGCCATTTTACGCAGCTATGTGTTCAAGTGGTTACCCAGCTTTGCTGAAGTCCTAGCGGCACATACTGCGCAACGTCAGCACGGTAGTTACAGTGCAACCTATGTGTTATTACAAAAGAATGCTGAACAAAAACGCGAAAATCGAGAGCGGCATACCAAAAAGTAATGGCTGCGGTTAAAGCGCATACACTATAAAACAAATTAGGGCTGCGATATGCAGCCCTAGTTTTATTACAGTAACCAGGTTACTGCTTCAGCCTTGGTAAAGAAGGCTGACAATGCCATCACCAGCACAGCAATCGCCAGTGTGGTAAAGCCAAACCCACGATTGGACGCTTTACTCATGAACCAACCTCAAGCAATATTATTATTGTTATTAGGAACAGCTAGTAATCGTCTAAGATTATCAGCGAATTCAGTGTAATAAAGATATCACCAAGTTACAATAGCTGTATTTTTAACCAGCAATACAGGCTATTAATACCCTTGTGTTAAATCGACTTGGTTAAGTAAAGGTAATCCTTGTTGGCTACGCTGATAATTTTCGGCAATTTGCGCCACGACAGTATCAACACGAGTCACGGCTGACGTATGGGGCGTAATCAAAATTGCCGGATGTGACCAAAAAACATGATCTGCGGGTAAAGGCTCTTGTCGAAATACATCTAAACAAGCAGCTTGCAGCTGCCCACTGTCCAGTGCCGAAATCAGCGCCTGATCATCCACAATGGCACCCCGAGCCACGTTAATAAAAATAGCGCCAGGTTGCATCATGGCAAAGACGTCAGCATTAAGTAGGTTCTCGGTTTGCGGAGTCAGCGGCAGCAAACAAATGACTAAATCAGCCTCTGCCAATGCCGACGCTAACTGCGCCGCGCCGGCAAAGCAATTCACACTGGGCACATCTTTCTGGGTGCGAGACCAGCCATTGACGCTATAACCTTGTTGCTGAAAATAGCGCGCGGTTGCAGCACCTAGCTCACCTAACCCCAAGACACAGAGTGTTTTAAGCTTACGAGGGCTGCGCGGTTGCCAAAGGTGCTGTTGCTGGTTGGTACGAAAAAAATCCAAACGTAGACGATAATAACTTTCAATACCGCTTAAATAGTGCAACATGGCTGCCGTGAGCGCGGGATCAACAATACGGGCTAACGGTAAACTCGGTAACGTGCTATCCGCTAAAATGCCATCTACGCCAGCACCAAAGCTTTGTAAAGCGCGCAATGCAGGCAGCTGTGCGACGACAGCGGGCGGTTGCTTCCATAATACGGCAAAGGTAATTTTCGCCGGATCACTTAACTGCGGCCAAATCTCTATCGGTGTATCTGGCAACGCCTGCTGTAAACGTTGTTGTAAATCGTCTAGCTTTCTATCTGGAATAATCAGTGCAATAGCCACTTTAGCTCCTTAGCAATAGCGGTAAGCTCACCACTTTAGCATATTCTGTTAGTGCAACACGACTGGCACAGTAGATTCAAAAAAAAGCCATAAAACCGCCACCGCATTGTCATACACGCTGATTAGCCTTAGCTCAGGTAACAGTGTCGGGAGCACCCTTTATGCTTAATGTCGAACAAATGATTCAACAGCAATTACCTAATGTCACGCAAAAGCCTTGGCTGTATGGCCCTGTTAAAGGCATGTTGAGCTACCTATTGCATGAAGAGGAATTTCAGGCTTTTACCAAACGCTATCCCCATTTACAGGGCTTAGAATTTGTCGAACAAGTCCTCGATTATTTTAACTTTCGCTATGCAGTGCGCGATAACGAATTAGAGCGGATCCCCTCTTCTGGTCGCGTAGTTATTATTGCTAACCACCCTATTGGTTCATTAGACGGCTTGGCACTATTGAAACTGGTGAGTGATATCAGGCCCGATGTAAAAGTACTCGCTAACCAACTATTAATGGCTATCAAGCCCTTACATAACTTGCTACTGCCGGTAAACAATATGCAAGGTGGCACTGAGCGGCGACGGCTAGATGCTATTCAAGCACATTTAGCGGCAGAGGGTGCCTTAGTGTTATTTCCGGCAGGCGAAGTTTCTCGCTTAAAACCCAATGGTATTCGCGATGGTAAATGGCACAGTGGTTTTTTACGTTTCGCCACGCAAGCCAATGCCCCTATTTTGCCGGTGCATATTGATGGCCGCAATTCGGTGTGGTTTTACAGTGCTTCTATGTTGTATAAGCCGCTGGCAACGATGCTGCTGGTTAAAGAAATGTTTAAGCAAAAACAAAAAACTATTAGCATACGTATCGGCGAGCAAATTCCTTACGATAGCTTTTGTAATTTAGCCTTAGAACTACCCGCTAAAGTTAAGTTATTTAAAAAGCACCTGTATCGCTTAGCGAAAGACAAACCGGCCTTATTTAAAACGCAAAGTGCCATTGCCCACCCTGAAGATCGAAAAATTCTTAAAAAGGCGATTGAAAGCTGCCAGCTGTTAGGCGAAACCGTCGATGGTAAGCTGATTTATCTATACCAGCATCAACAAAGCTCTGCCATTATGCGCGAGATTGGTCGGTTACGTGAGCTGGCTTTTCGTGCGGTTGGTGAAGGCAGTGGTTTGCGTCGTGATATCGATCGCTTTGATAGCCATTACCAGCACTTAATCCTGTGGGATAAAGAGGATCTGGAAATTGTGGGGGCTTATCGTTTAGCCGATACCGCGAAAATCTTGGCTGAGCATGGTAAAGAAGGGCTTTACACCGCATCACTGTTTCAATTTAGCGATCCTATGCAACCTTATCTAGCGCAAGGACTAGAGTTAGGACGCAGCTTTGTGCAGCCACGTTACTGGGGCAAGCGCAGCTTAGATTATCTCTGGTATGGCATTGGGGCATACTTACGGCAAAACCCAAAAGTTCGTTATTTATTTGGTGGAGTGAGCTTATCGAATACTTATCCCAAGGCCGCGCGTGATCTTATGGTGTATTTTTACACCCTATACTTTAATGACGATCAACATACCGCTATTTCTAATAGCCCCTATGATTTACCACAAACGGTACTTCAGGCACTGCAGGGTAATTTTAGTGGTAACAACTATGCCGAAGACTTTGTGCAGCTAAAACACTTGCTGGCAAACATGGGGGTGAGCATTCCTACCTTGTATAAACAGTACAGTGAATTATGTGAACCTGGCGGCGTTAAATTTTTAGCCTTTGGCACCGATCCTGACTTTGCTGATTGTATTGATGGTTTAGTACTGGTCGATATCCAACAAATTAAAGCTCATAAAAGAGCACGCTATTTAGACTAAGCAACGAAGAGGGTATTGCGCCTAGCAAGCTTGTGCTAGCAACCTGACAATTTATTGATACAGAACAAATCTCGCCACTAAAAGCCCACTTTGCCGTGGGCTTTCTTGATCTAGCCCAAAGTTTTGCAGGCAAATAAGCGCAGAATAGCCTCACTTATCTAATGGGAGAGTAAAATGAAAACAATGTTAACCGCTGTAACTCTGGGTTTAGGTTTATTAGCTGCACCTGCAATGGCCGAATTCTCTGTCAACGTTGGCGCCATCAGCGTGATGCCAAAAGATAGCAGCACTAACTTAGACGTAGTTGAAAGCGTTGCAGGCTTACCAGCTGGTTCAACGGGTGTTTCTGTCAACAACAACACCCAAGTCGGTTTAACTTTTGATTATAAGCTAACGAAAAACTGGGGCGTCCAGTTAATTGCTGCCACGCCATTTACCCACGATATCACCGGCTCAGGCGCTATTGATGGCTTAAAAGTAGGTAAAACAAAACATTTACCTCCTACTTTATTAGCGCAGTATTACTTCGACTTAGGTAATAGCAATATCCAGCCATTCGTCGGTTTAGGGATTAACTACACTAATTTCTTTAATACTGAAGCCGATCAGCAGCTTAAAACAACTTTAGTTACCTTAGGTGCGGCAGCGGCAAATGATCCCGTTACCATTAAACTGAAAAACTCTTGGGGCTTAGCTGCCCAAGCCGGTGTGAACTACAAGTTTTCTGATAACTTGGGTATCCATGTCATGGTCAGTAAAATCGATATCGATACCAAAGCGCATGTTCGGGTAAATGGCAGCACAGTTCAAAGCTTAGATGTTGCCATTGATCCGGTAGTGGCGATGATTGGTCTGCGCTGGACACTGTAATACAGCTTCAATCCTAAACTGAATGATATTTAGGGTATTTGCTTACAGCCCCGACCAAAGTCGGGGCTGTTTTCATTTGCCGTTATCGATTAGAGTGCTAGTAGATGGTAAATGGTAGGCTGCTAATCTTTTAGCGCTAAAAATCATTAATGTTATTTAGGCAATTGCGCTACATCTAATGGAGCTGTTATGCCAAGTCCTCTCTCGAAATTAAATTGGCAACAATTACTCAAATCCGGCAATAGAATCTTTATCGGCTCCCATGCCAGTGTGCCGACGAAACTGATTGATGATTTGATTGCCAATGCCAAAAGTTTACATGATATTGAAATCGTGCAACTGGTCACCCTGTCTGATAACAAATGGGCCAGACCCGAATTTCAGCACTTATTTAAAGTGAATACCTTTTTTATCGGTGGCAATACCATTCGCGAGGCGGTAGCCGAAGGCCGTGCCGATTACACCCCCTGCTTTATGACAGATATCCCCGCCCTGTTTACCGATGGCGTCTTACCCTTGGATGCGGCTTTGATTATGGTAAGCCCAGCAGATGAGCATGGTTATCACTCTTTAGGCGTAGCCGTAGATGTGATTGCCGCTGCCGCACGTGCCGCTAAAATCGTCATTGCGCAAGTCAACCCCTCGATGCCGGTAACCTATGGCCAGTCTTTTATTCATAAAGACGATATTGATGCTTTTTTCTACGCTGACCAAGCCTTACCAGAAGTTAATCCACCAGATTTAGATGCGCGTACCGAGCGTATTGGCCAATATGTTTCCCTGCTGATTGAAGATGGTGCCACGATACAGGTTGGTGTAGGAAAAATCTGTGCCGCCGTAACCCGCTATTTAAGCAATCATAAAGACTTAGGCTTACATACTGAGCTGTTAACCGATGGCGTATTAGAGCTGATAAAAAAAGGTGTCATTAATAACAGACGCAAAACCTTTCATCCAGGCAAAAGCGTAACCAGCTTTTGTATCGGCACCAAACCACTCTATGATTTTGTGCATCAGAACCCACATATTGGTTTTTACCCCAGTGAATATGTGAATTCACCGGCAAATATCGCCCGTAATGACAGGATGGTGTCGATCAATAGCGCCATTGAAGTGGATTTAACCGGGCAAGTAGTCTCCGACTCCATTGGTCATCAGTTTTATAGCGGGGTGGGCGGTCAGGTCGATTTTAGCCGAGGCGCCTCAATGAGTAATGGCGGTAAGCCCATTATCGCCCTGCCCTCAACAGCAAAAAATGGCACTATCTCACGCATCGTGCCGCATATTCGTGAAGGCGCAGGTGTGGTAACAACCCGTGCCCATGTGCATTATGTGGTTACTGAATTTGGCGTAGCCTCGTTGCGCGGTAAAAGTATCCGCGAACGCGCCTTAGAATTAATTCGCGTGGCACACCCCAAGTTTCGTAATCAATTATTGGCCGAAGTACGCAAAAACTACTGGGTGCCGCATTATCAGGTTCAAACCCCCGTTGAGGTGCCTGAGCTGGGGCCTGTGGGCTTTAAAGAGTTAAAAGTAGGCAGTGAAAGCTTTGATCTGCGACCATTAAACCCTTCTGACGAGCGGCGTTTACAAGAGTTTTTCTACTCGCATACCAAAGAAACCCTGCAAATGCGCTATAACTCGGTGCCGACACAAATGAGCCGAGAAAAATCCTGTACTTTGGTGAGTGTCGATCAATCAAAAGATTTGGCGCTGTGTATCGTGAAACAAAAAGGCTCTGTGGTCGAAATCCAAGCCGTTGGCCGTTATTACCTGATTGAAAGCCAAAATAGCTGCGAAGTCGCTTTTGTTACCCGAGAAAAGTTTCAAGGTAAAGGCATGGCCAAGCGCCTGCTGGCAGAAATGATCAGTGTGGCAAAAAGTCGTGGGCTGGCTTCCATGCAAGCCTATGTGCGGGCAGAAAATAAACCTATGCTTAAAGTATTTGAAAATGCGGGCTTTGTTCGCTTAAAAAGCGATGATCCCTCCGAAGCCTATTTAAAATTAGATTTAACTGCAGCAGGAGAAAACTGATGCCCATTACCATTTTCAGTCATCCTAGCTGTTATTATCATGAAAATGGCGTGGACCACCCGGAATCCCCAGAACGCTTATCTGCCATCAATGATCAATTGATCCGCTCAGGCATGGAATACGTGGTGATGCAGCTGGATGCCAGCCCAGCTAGCCGCGAAGATTTGTATTTAGCCCATGGCAAGCGTTATGTGGATGAATTGTTTGCCAAAGCCCCCACCGAGGGCCATATCTGGCTCGATCCGGATACCGTAATGGGGCCCAAAAGCCTGAATGCCGCCTTACATGCTGCTGGCAGCGGTATTAATGCCGTTGCTAAGGTAATGTCAGGCGCTAACCAGCAAGCCTTTTGTGCCATAAGGCCACCAGGACATCATGCCACGCGCGAGCAAGCCATGGGCTTTTGCTTAATTAACAATATCGCAGTAGCCGCTGAGCATGCGTTAAATCACTTCGGCTTACAGCGGGTGGCGATTATCGACTTTGATGTACACCACGGCAATGGCACCGAAGATATTTTTCAACATGAACCACGGGTGTTATTTTGCTCGTCATTTGAGCACCCGCTTTACCCTTATACCGGGGCGGACAGCAGTAACGAGCATATTATCAACTTACCCTTAGCCGGTGGCTGTAAAAGCACCGCGTGGCGAGAACAAGTGCAGCAGCATTGGTTACCGGCAATAGATAGCTTTGCGCCAGAGCTGATTTTGATCTCGGCCGGTTTTGATGGCCATGCTGAAGATGAGATGGCGCATTTTATGCTGCGCGAAGACGACTATCAGTGGATAGCCACTGAGCTTAAAGTATTAGCCGATAAACATTGCCAAGGTCGTGTTGTTGCTATGCTGGAAGGCGGTTATGCATTAAGTGCTTTGGGTCGCAGTGTTGTCGCTTTTTTAAAAGGCTTAATGTAATAGCGTAATTACTGCTATGCTTGTTATAAAACAGCAAGCATAGCGAGTTATGTCTTTTTTAACACACCTTTTCCCGTCACATTATTATTTAGATGCCACGAGTGAAGTGGCCTTTCGCCATTACATCGTGCAAAGCACTAAAAACACCATGCAAAGGCTAGTACTGCTCTGTGTTGTCTTGCTGGTTTTGTTTAATTTAATAGATATGTCGCTGGGAGATAACTGGTTTAGTCTAAATAATCTGACCCGACTAGGTATTGTGCTGCTGTTACTGATCTTTCTGCCGTGTTCTTTTAAGCTGTCCGCTGCCACATATACCCAAAGCTGGCTCGCGCTCTGTGCATTAGTTATTGTTTTGCTAAATGTGACTTTTTACGCAGCAGCACAGTACTTTGGCAAGTTAGGTGAAGGTGGGCCTATGGTCGTTGCGATTGCCTTAACTGCCATTCCCATTTTTAATGTGCAGCAAAAAATTCTGCTGTGGCTGCTGTTATTGGCCTGTTTGGCTTTTCTAAAATATTGCACGGCAACTGATACTGGTTGGAGCGTGTTTTACTTAAGCATTACCATTTTGCTCTGTGCTAGCTGGCAACGCCAACTTGATATCCTGTTACGAAGCCAGTTTAAGGCGGTGCGGCTAGAAACGCAAAAAGCAGAAACCGATCAACTAACTGGATTGTTTAACCGCCGTAGCTTTGAACAGCGGTTGCAACAAAAACTACAATCATTGACACCCAACCAACAGTTATCGCTCGGCTTGCTGGATATCGACTTTTTTAAACGCTACAACGATCATTATGGGCATTTGGATGGCGATTTTATCTTAGTGCACATTTCGCGTTTGTTATCACAAGACCCCAATTTGCTGGTAGTCCGTTTTGGCGGCGAGGAGTTTATACTGGTAGAGCAGCATTCCAATGAGCAACCCCCAACGCTGCTGAGCATCCCGCAGCAGTTATTTGCCCAAGCGCATCCGCACAGTCAATCGCCGTTCGGTGTGGTTACTGCCTCACTGGGTGTAGTCACCATTCCCTATCCTGCAGCGCACTATAGCTCCAGCGAGTTAATGCAATTAGCCGATAGCTTGTTATATCGCGCGAAAGAACAAGGCCGTAACCAAGTGCAACAGCAATATATTACGAAACAACAAGACATGGCTAAACAACCATAAAAAAACCTGCCGTAGCAGGTTTTTTATCAAGCTTGCGCTATAACTAGCCTAGCCATACTCTGGCATTGCGGAACATCCGCAGCCATGGGCTATCTTCTTGCCAATCATCTGGATGCCATGAGTTCGCCACAGTGCGGAAGACCCGCTCTGGGTGCGGCATCATAATGCTGACGCGGCCATCAGTGGTGGTTAGTGCGGTAATACCGGCCGGCGAACCATTCGGGTTTGCTGGGTATTGCTCAGTTACCTGACCATAGTTATCAACAAAGCGCATCGCGATAGTGCCGCTGCTATTTGCTGCGGCAAAGGCAGCCGCATTCGCAAACTCAGCATGACCTTCACCGTGTGAAACAGCAATAGGCATACGCGAACCGGCCATACCGCTAAAGAATAGCGACGGGCTTTGCTGCACTTCAACTAAGCTAAAGCGCGCTTCAAAGCGCTCTGATTTATTACGCACAAAGTGTGGCCATAACTCAGCACCTGGGATCAGGCTCTTCAGATTCGACATCATCTGACAACCGTTACAGACACCTAAAGCAAAAGTGGATTGCCGTTCAAAGAAACGTTGGAACTCTTGGCGCGCCTGCTCGTTAAACAGAATAGACTTCGCCCAACCTTCACCAGCACCCAGAACGTCACCGTAAGAGAAACCGCCACACGCGGCTAAGCCGTTAAAGTCGCTGAGTTTTACTCGGCCGGCTAGGATATCGCTCATATGCACGTCAATAGCGGTAAAGCCTGCACGGTTAAAGGCAGCAGCCATTTCATGCTGTGAGTTAACGCCCTGCTCACGCAGGATAGCGACCTTAGGTGCAGCACCTTTTAAAATAAAGGGTGCAGCGATATCGGCATTTTGATCAAAGCTGAGTTTAACATTTAAGCCCGGATCTTGCTGATCGGCTTTAGCGTCAAACTCTTGCTTAGCGCCAGCTGGATTATCACGTAGCGCCTGCATCTGATAGGTCGTTTCCGCCCAGATTAAACGTAAACGGGTGCGGCTATCGCTAAACACAGTCTTGCCATGCTGGGTGATTTCAAGTGTATCGCGGTTATTTACGCTACCAATCACATGGCTTACTGCCGCTAACTGATGCGCTGCTAACACCTGCTGCACATAAGCCACATCTGCTTGCGCTACCTGCACTACTGCACCTAGCTCTTCGCTATACAGTGCCGCCAAAGCATCATCACCTAAAGTACTGATATCGACACTAATACCAGCTTTACCGGCAAACGCCATTTCCGCTAAGGTGACGAACAAGCCGCCGTCTGAGCGATCATGGTAAGCCAGCAGCTTTTGCTCGCGGGTTAATTGCTGCATCGCATTAAAGAAGTTGATAAGTAGCTCAGGGCTATCTAAATCCGCTGCTTTATCGCCTAACTGCTTATACACCTGAGCTAAACAAGAGCCGCCTAAACGGTTAGCACCTTGGCCTAAATCCACCAATAACAACGCGGTTTCGCCTTTGTCGGTGCGCAGCTGCGGTGTCACGGTTTTACGGATATCTTCAATACGGGCAAAGGCGGTGATCACCAAAGACATTGGTGAGGTAACCGCTTTTTCTTCACCGTCTTGCTGCCAGCGGGTTTTCATCGACATCGAGTCTTTACCCACTGGAATAGTGACGTTAAGCGCTGGGCACAGCTCTTCGCCTACGGCTTTAACTGCGGCATATAAACCGGCATCTTCGCCTGGGTGGCCGGCTGCCGCCATCCAGTTTGCGGAAAGCTTAATGCGGTTTAGATCGCCAATATCGGTCGCGGCAATATTGGTAATGGCTTCGACTACCGCTAAACGCGCAGAAGCCGCAAAATCTAACAACGCAACTGGCGTACGTTCGCCCATCGCCATGGCTTCACCATGATAAGTATCGTAGCTAGCCGCAGTAACACCGCAGTTTGCCACCGGCACCTGCCAAGGACCTACCATTTGATCGCGCGCCACTAAACCCGTTACGGAACGATCGCCAATGGTCACTAAAAAGGTTTTCTCAGCAATGGTCGGTAAGCGTAATAAGCGCTCGGCTGCATCGGCGATAGTAATAGCACTGCGATCCAGTGGCTTACCCTGTACCTGCAAGCTTTGCACGTCACGGTGCATCTTCGGAGCTTTGCCCAGCAATACATTAAGTGGCAAATCAATCGGCGTGTTACCAAAATAGCTGTCGCTTAAAGTTAAATGCTGCTCAGCGGTGGCTTCACCCACAACCGCATAAGGGGCGCGTTCACGCTTACAAATTTGCTCAAACACCGGCATTTTGTCGGCAGGAATGGCCATAACATAGCGCTCTTGCGACTCGTTACACCAAATTTGCAATGGCGACATACCTGGCTCATCGTTTGGTACATTGCGCAGTTCAAACTTACCACCGACACCACCGTCATTCACTAACTCTGGGAAGGCATTAGATAAACCACCGGCACCGACGTCATGGATAAAGACGATAGGGTTATCTTTACCTAACTGCCAGCAACGATCGATCACTTCCTGACAACGA
>CAZNXI010000049.1:0-17437 GCA_964577005.1 uncultured Rheinheimera sp. | reverse complement strand
TGGTAAAAGCTTTGCAAAACAATGCGATAGAAGAGTTTAAGCGTTATTATCGCTCCGTTGATGCTTTGTTGATTGATGATATCCAGTTCTTTGCCAATAAAGAGCGCTCGCAGGAAGAATTTTTCCATACCTTTAATGCTTTACTTGAAGGTAACCAACAGATCATTTTAACCAGCGATCGTTATCCAAAAGAAATTGATGGTGTTGAAGATCGTTTAAAATCGCGTTTTGGTTGGGGATTAACTATTGCGATCGAGCCACCTGAGTTGGAAACACGGGTAGCGATCCTGATGCGTAAGGCGCAGGAGAACCAGATCCGTTTACCGGAAGAGGTCGCATTTTTTGTGGCTAAACGTCTTCGTTCTAATGTGCGAGAGTTAGAGGGGGCGTTAAACCGAGTGATTGCCAACGCTAACTTTACCGGTCGTCCCATTACTATTGATTTTGTGCGTGAAGCGTTGCGTGATTTACTCGCGTTACAAGATAAGCTAGTTACCATTGAGAATATTCAAAAAACGGTAGCTGAGTATTACAAGATCCGTGTTGCCGATCTTTTATCAAAACGACGTTCTCGTTCAGTCGCTAGACCAAGGCAAATGGCCATGGCACTGGCTAAAGAGTTAACCAATCATAGTTTGCCAGAAATTGGCGATGCTTTTGGTGGTCGCGATCATACAACTGTGCTACACGCTTGTAGGAAGATTGAGTCCCTAAAAGAAGAAACTCATGAAATCAAAGAAGATTTCCAAAATCTTATTCGTACTTTGTCGTCTTAACAGGGTTTTGTTATGCAATTTGTGATTAACCGTGACGCCTTACTTAAACCATTACAAATGGTCTCTGGAGCTATCGAAAGGCGGCATAATTTGCCAATTTTATCCAATGTCTTACTTGATGTGAGTGAGCAGACTTTGTCGCTTACGGGAACTGATCTTGAGGTAGAGTTAGTCGCAAGTACGGCACAATTAGTGATACACACCCCAGGACGTATAACGGTTCCTGCAAAAAAGCTGTTAGATATTTGTCGCAGCTTACCTGAGAGTAGTGATATAGCAGTGCAGCTGCAAGGAGAGAGTTGTGTACTTTCTTGTGGTAAAACCAAATTTACGTTATCAACGCTTAATGCGGCTGAATACCCTAATTTAGAAAGCTGGCAAGGCGAGGTCGACCTTACTTTGAGCCGTCAGCAATTGCGTAAGTTGTTAGATGATACCGCTTTCTCTATGGCTAACCAGGATGTGCGCTACTATTTAAATGGTTTATTGTTTGAAGTCGATAATGGTACCTTAACCGCCGTTGCTACGGATGGCCATCGTCTTGCTATGAGTACTCTACCTTTACCCGCCGTTGCTGGGCAGCAAAAGCAAATTATTATCCCACGCAAGGGGGTTTTAGAAATTATGCGTTTGTTGGCGAATGATGAGCAAGTCGTTACCTTAAGTTTAGGTCAAAATCATATTCGTCTGAATGACAGTAGCTTCAGTTTTAGTAGTAAATTAATTGATGGTCGTTTTCCAGATTATCGCAGAGTTTTGCCTCGCAATAGCACGAAGTTGGTAACAGCACACCGTACGGTATTAAAAGATGCTTGTACCCGTGCATCTATTTTATCAAATGAAAAATACCGTGGGGTACGTTTCACGTTGAGCTCTGCTGAATTGCAAATTGTGGCAAACAATCCTGAGCATGAGCAGGCTGAAGAAGTCATCGAAGTAGAGTATCAAGGTGATAACCTCGAGATTGGCTTTAATGTCGGTTACTTATTAGATGTGTTAAACACACTAAATACGGATTTGGTTATCTTACATTTAAACGATAGTAACTCAAGTGCGCTACTAGAAGGTGTAGGTAATCAAGGTGCGGCTTACGTTGTAATGCCTATGCGTTTATAGTGCTTAATGTAAGCTGTTGTTAACATGTCGCTTGTCTCACTGCAGTTAAAGCAGTTTCGTAATTTCTCGGAACTGCAATTTCAGGCTAATGCCGCTTTTAACTTAATTGTTGGTGAAAACGGCAGTGGCAAAACCAGCTTGTTGGAAGCAATATATTATTTAGCCCATGGGCGCTCATTTCGTACTAATAAACATCAACGGCTAATTCAATATGAGCATGAAAGTTTTGTACTTCACGCCAAACTTAAGCACGCCGATCAAACTTATAGTTTAGGTTTACAACGAGATAGTCAAGCTGAGTTATTATTGCGCTTAAATGCCTCGAGTAATTGCAAGTTAGCAGATTTTGCTGCTTTATTACCTGTACAGTTAATGACACCTGATAGTTTTCGTTTATTTTTTGGTGGTCCAAAAGAACGACGGCAATTTTTTGATATGGGTGTGTTCCACGTGGAACAACGTTTTTATCCGATTTGGCAGCAGTTTAGTCGGGTACTAAAGCAACGTAATGCATTATTAAAGCAAAGTAGGCGTTATGATCAACAATTTGAATTTTGGGACCAGCAATTCGTTGCGCTGGCTTGGCAACTGCAATCTTTAAGACAAGCTTATGTTGAGCAACTAAATACTGCGTATAGTGAACTGACCTCAAATAATAATTTACTTGCTGACATTAGTATTCAACTGCAAGCCGGCTGGCCTGATAAAGTGCAGCAGCCTGAAGAACTATTGGTTTTTCTTGAACAAAATTTTCAACAAGACTTACGGCAAGGTTTTACCTTGTACGGACCACAAAAGGCCGATCTCAAACTACGCAAACTAGGTTTAACTGTTGAAGAAGTATTATCCCGTGGGCAGCTAAAAGTGTTATTATTTGCGCTTAAAGTTGCACAAAATAATGTTATCGGTTGTAGTGGTAAAAAGCTACCACTGCTGCTTATTGATGATTTAGCATCTGAGCTAGATGCGGGTTCTACCCAAACGGTTTTTAATTATTTAACTAATATTAATTCGCAGGTTTTTATAACTGCCATTAATGCTGATCAGGTTTCACCTTATATACCGGCGGCAAGCCGGCAAATGTTTCACGTGGAACACGGTCAGATAACAAGCACGGACAGATAAAGATGGCCGAAGAGCATAATTACGATTCCTCAAGTATTAAAGTATTAAAAGGTCTAGATGCAGTACGCAAAAGACCAGGCATGTATATCGGTGATACCGATGATGGTACCGGCTTGCACCATATGGTATTCGAGGTGGTCGATAACTCCATCGATGAAACCTTAGCCGGTTACTGTACTGATATCTGGGTAACCATTCATAGCGATGGTTCAGTTTCTGTTCGTGACAATGGCCGTGGTGTGCCTACCGATATGCACGAAGAAGGGGTATCAGCCGCTGAAGTAATTATGACGGTACTGCACGCTGGGGGTAAATTCGATGATAACTCTTATAAAGTTTCAGGCGGTTTACACGGTGTAGGTGTATCGGTAGTAAATGCGTTATCTGATAAACTTGAACTAACTATTCGTCGTAAAGGCAAAGTGCATAGCCAAATTTATCATTTAGGTGTGCCGCAAGCGCCATTAGCCATTATTGGTGAAACAGAAGGCACTGGCACCGCTATCCGTTTTTGGCCTAGCCCAACCATCTTCTCTGATATCAATTACCACTACGATATTTTAGCTAAGCGTTTACGCGAGCTTTCTTTTCTAAACTCCGGTGTGAGTATTATCCTAACCGATGAACGCACCGATAAAACCGATCATTTTAAATACGATGGCGGTATCGAAGCCTTTGTTCAATACTTGAACCGCAGCAAAACCAGTATTCACCCGAAGGCCTTCTATTTTAGCGATCAGCGCGAAGATGGCATTTCAGTTGAAGTGGCGATGCAATGGAACGATTCTTATCAAGAGAATGTATTCTGCTTCACCAATAATATTCCACAGCGTGATGGCGGTACTCACTTAGCCGGTTTCCGTTCAGCCTTAACTCGTGTGCTTAATACGTATATTGAGCAAGAAGGTTATGCCAAAAAAATGAAGGTATCGGCTACCGGTGACGATGCCCGTGAAGGTTTGACTGCGGTAATCAGCGTTAAAGTGCCTGATCCGAAATTTAGCTCGCAGACCAAAGACAAACTGGTATCAAGCGAAGTTAAAGCTGCGGTTGAAAGCGTTATGCACGAGCGCTTAAACGAGTACCTACTGGAAAGCCCAGCGGATGCCAAAATCATCGTGGGTAAAATTGTTGATGCGGCGCGAGCCCGTGAAGCCGCCCGTAAAGCCCGCGAAATGACACGCCGCAAAGGTGCACTGGATATCGCTGGTTTACCAGGTAAGTTGGCCGACTGCCAGGAAAAAGATCCAGCCTTATCTGAACTGTATATTGTAGAGGGTGACTCTGCGGGTGGTTCAGCTAAGCAGGGACGTAACCGCAAGAATCAGGCAATATTGCCATTAAAGGGTAAAATTTTAAACGTAGAAAAAGCTCGCTTCGACAAGATGTTATCATCGCAAGAAGTTGGTACGCTCATTACTGCGTTAGGCTGTGGTATAGGCCGTGAAGAATATAACCCCGATAAAACCCGCTACCACAGCATAGTCCTAATGACGGATGCTGACGTCGACGGTTCGCATATTCGTACTTTGCTTTTAACCTTTTTCTATCGGCAAATGCCAGAGTTAATTGAGCGTGGCTATATCTATATTGCGCAGCCACCTCTATTTAAAGTTAAAAAAGGTAAGCAGGAGCAATATATTAAAGATGAGGCATCTTTAGTTGAATACCTAACTACACTCGCGTTAGATGATGCTTTCTTGCATGTCAACGATAGTGCGCTAGGTATCGGCGGTGAATCCTTAGAGAAACTGGTACGTCAGTACCATAAAGTTACTTCGGTCATTGAACGCCTCAGCCGTAAGATCCCACAGAACCTGTTAACTGAACTGATCTATATTGCTGGCTTAACAGCAGAAACAATGAAAGATCAAGTTGCTGTGGCTGAGTGGGTAAAAACCCTGGCTAAGCGTTTGGATGAAAAAGAAGGCGATGGCTCAATCTACAAATACGATGTAATAGAAGATCGTGAGCGCCAACTGTTTCAGCCTAAAGTGATCATTCGCCAGCACGGTATTGATAACGAATACTTATTGCACCATGATTTTATCACGTCACGTGATTACCTAAGTTTAACCTCTTTGGGTGATGAAATTCGTGATTTGATTGAAGAAGGTGGTTACATCCGTCGTGGTGAAAAGGTTAAGCCTGTGACAAGTTTCCGCGAAGCACTGGAATGGCTAATGGCAGAGTCCAAACGTGGCTTGTATATCCAGCGCTATAAAGGACTAGGTGAAATGAACCCGGATCAGCTGTGGGAAACGACCATGGATCCGCAAAATCGCCGCATGCTGCAGGTAACCATCGAAGACGCCATTGGTGCAGATTTGTTGTTTGCCACACTGATGGGTGATCATGTAGAACCACGGCGAGCCTTTATTGAAGAAAATGCCTTATACGTTGCTAACTTAGACGTATAAGCACAGTTAAACAAAGTAGGGGCTTTTAAGCCCCTCAGTTATTTTAGTGAGTTAGTAGCGCATGCATAAATACGATATCAAAACCTTTCAGGGCCTTATCTTAGCCTTGCAAGATTACTGGGCACGTCAAGGCTGCGTTATTGTGCAGCCGCTAGACTTAGAAGTGGGCGCCGGTACTTTCCACCCTATGACGTTCTTACGCTCGTTAGGCCCAGAGCCAACCAATGTGGCTTACGTACAGCCTTGCCGTCGTCCAACGGATGGTCGCTACGGCGAAAACCCTAACCGCCTACAGCATTACTATCAATTCCAGGTGATCTTAAAGCCGTCGCCAGACAATATTCAGCAGCTTTATCTAGGCTCATTAGAAGAGTTGGGCTTAGATACGCTGGTACACGATATTCGCTTTGTCGAAGATAACTGGGAATCGCCAACACTGGGTGCCTGGGGTTTGGGTTGGGAAGTGTGGTTAAACGGTATGGAAGTGACGCAGTTCACTTATTTCCAGCAAGTTGGTGGCTTAGAGTGCCGTCCAGTTACCGGTGAAATCACCTATGGTTTAGAGCGTCTGGCCATGTATATTCAGGGCGTAGACTCTATTTATGATCTGGTCTGGACCGATGGTCCTTTAGGCCGTGTCACCTACGGCGACGTGTTTCATCAAAATGAAGTAGAGCAGTCTACCTATAACTTTGAACACGCCGATGTAGCAGCACTCTTTACCTACTTTGACCAGTGCGAAAAAGAAAGCCAGTATCTGATTGAGCAAGGCTTAGCTTTACCCGCATACGAAAAAGTGATGAAAGCCTCGCATGCGTTTAACCTGTTAGATGCCCGTCATGCCATTTCTGTTACAGAGCGCCAGCGCTATATTCTGCGCGTTCGCACCTTAGCGAAAGCTTGTGCGCAGGCTTACTATGATGCCCGCGAGAAACTGGGTTTCCCTCTTTGTAAAATTAAGCCAGCGCAGTCGGAGGCTAACTAATGAGTGCACAAGATTTTCTGGTAGAAATCGGTACCGAAGAGTTACCACCAAAAGCATTAAAAACCCTGGCAACAGCACTGGCTGATAATTTAGCGGCAGAGCTAGCAAAACACGACTTAAGCCATGCCACGGTAAGCTGGTATGCCGCGCCGCGTCGCTTAGCTGTTCGGATCAATCAGCTTGCCGCAGCTCAAGCCGACAAAGTCGTCGAAAAGCGTGGCCCGGCTATCAGTGCCGCTTTTGATGCTGCAGGTCAGCCAACCAAAGCCGCACAAGGTTGGGCAGCGGGTTGTGGCATCACCGTTGACCAAGCTGAGCGCTTAGAAACTGATAAAGGTGCCTGGTTATTGTGTCGTCAACAGCAACAAGGTCAAGCTACCGTTGCTTTGTTGCCTGAAATTGTTAGCCAAGCACTAAGCAAGCTGCCCATTGCTAAGCCAATGCGCTGGGGTAACTCCGATGCGGAGTTTATCCGGCCGGTGCATACCATTATTATGCTCTATGGTGAAAGCGTAGTGCCTGCAACCATCTTAGGCCGTACCAGTGGTAATCAGACTTATGGTCATCGTTTCCATGCACCCGCTTTGGTTAGCATTAAAAATGCCGATGCTTATTTGCCAACATTAGAGCAGGCCTTTGTTATTGCAGATTATGCCAAGCGTAAGGCCTATATTGCCGAACAGGTTGCGGCTACTGCAGCAAGTTTAGGGGCACAGGTTAAGCCAGACGATGCACTGTTAGAAGAAGTCACCTCGTTAGTCGAGTGGCCTGCGGTGTTAGTTGGTAGCTTTGAAGAAAGCTTCCTGCAAGTACCTGCTGAACCGCTTATTTCAACCATGAAAGATAATCAAAAGTACTTCCCGCTGTTAGATACTACTGGCAAGCTGATGAATAATTTTATCTTTGTGGCGAATATTAGCAGTAAAGATCCGCAGCAAATTATCTCAGGGAATGAGAAAGTGGTGCGGCCACGTTTATCGGATGCGCAGTTCTTTTTTAATACCGACCGTAAAGTAAAATTGGTTGAGCGTTTAGACAGCTTAAAAACGGTATTATTCCAACAGCAGCTAGGTACTCTTGCGGAAAAGTCTGAGCGTATTAGCCAAGTCGCCGGCTATATCGCCAGTAAAATTGGTGCCGATGAACAGGCGGCCGCTCGCGCGGGCTTGCTGTCGAAAACGGATTTAATGACCAATATGGTGGGTGAGTTCCCAGAAGTGCAGGGCATTATGGGTATGCATTACGCACGTTTAGACGGCGAAGCTGAAGCCGTGGCCTTGGCGTTAAACGAGCAATATATGCCACGCTTTGCTGGCGACGAGTTACCCAGTCGTTTAGAAGGCGCAGCGGTAGCGATTGCCGATAAACTGGATTCGCTGGTTGGCATCTTTGGTATTGGTCAGATTCCAAAAGGTGATAAAGATCCTTTCGCACTGCGCCGTGCTGCTATTGGTGCTTTACGCATTATGGTTGAAAAGCAGTTGCCACTCGATTTAGTGGAACTGATTGCTTTTAGCCAGCAAACTTTTACTGACAAGCTCAGTAATACTAAGGTCGCTGATGAAGTGCTCGACTTTATGCTAGGCCGCTTCCGCGCTTGGTATCAGGATGAAGGTTACCGTGTCGATGTTATCCAAGCCGTATTGGCACGTCGTCCAACTAACCCAGCTGATTTTGATCGCAGAGTAAAAGCCGTAGCGGCGTTCGGTAAACTAGAAGCCGCCACGGCATTGGCTGCAGCCAATAAGCGGGTAGCGAATATCCTGGCAAAAGTTGAAGGTGAGATTGCGAGTACGGTAAACGCGGCCTTGCTGCAAGATGCCGCTGAAAAAGCGCTTTACACAGCCATTACGGCAGAGCAGGCATATCAGGCTAAGGTAGCAGACTATAGCGAAGCGTTAGCGCACCTTGCAGCGTTACGTGAGGTGATCGACAGCTTCTTTGATCAGGTGATGGTAAATGCTGATGACTTAGCCGTGCGGGCTAACCGTCTTGCTTTGCTTAAGCAGTTGCGTGATTTGTTCTTACAAGTAGCGGATATTTCCGTTTTGCAGTAAGTGTATAAACACTCGATAAAGCCAGCCGCGTGCTGGCTTTTTTTATTTTGGATTAACAGAAACGCCAAGCAAGCATTAAGCTAGTTTTCTGGCCTTGCAGCATTTTTATTTGCCGAATGTCGATGGGGCCAGACGTTTTTGCAAGCTGATTGAGTTGGGCTACTAATAGTTTATGATGCTTCTGCTGGGAGACTAAGCTGCTAAACCAGCCCACTTGCTTGGCATAGGTCTGGCTTTCCACAATCATGTTACTAATAAAGGCCAGCTCGCCACCGTCGCACCAAAGCTCACTATTGCTGCCGGCAAAGTTCCGCCCTTGGTTAGTCTTACCTAGCTTTTGCCATTTTTGCTGATTTACGGCTTGTGCTTCTGCTGCAGAACCATAAAAAGGCGGATTGCAAACGATCAGGTCGAAATAATCATTAGCTAAAATAATGCCGTTTAAAATCTGTTTAGCATCCTGTTGTTGACGCAGTTTGACCAGCCCTTTTAAAGCTGGATTAGCGTTAACAATGGTTTGAGCAATAGCCAGTGCTTGCGGATCCACCTCGCTACCGACCACCTGCCAACCAAAGCTGCGAGTGGCCAAAATGGGATAGATACAATTTGCGCCACAGCCAATATCTAGCATCCTAATCTGTTTCCCCTGAGGGACCTGATCAGCACTGTTATGTAACTCTGTTAGCAGTTCGGCGGCATAGTGCAAATAGTCCGCCCGCCCCGGAATGGGAGGACAAAGATAGCCGTCAGGTAGCTGCCAAAACTTTATTTGATAATAGCTGGCAAGCAAGGCGGCATTTAAGGCTTGCACAGCGGCAGCTTGGCTAAAGTCGATACTTTGTTGATTACTCGGAGTAAGCACAATGTAGTGGCTTAACGCAGGATAATGTTGACAGAGTAAGGGTAAGTTGTAACGGCCATGATGCGGATTTCGGGGGTGTAAGCCGTGAGCTTTTTTTTGCATTGCTAGCCTGATTCTTAATTGAGATGAAGGGGATAGCTTAAAGCTAAGCTATCCCTCTAAGTAATAAAACCTAGTGATCTAACAGTTTATAGAGTAACTGTTTAACGGCTTGTGGCTCGAAAGGCTTATCGCATAACGCATTAACACCACTTTGCGCAATATTAGAAAGGTGAGTATCATTGGCTTCACTGGTAACCATGAGTACTGGAATATGCGATAGCGTACTATGTTCTCGAATAAATTCAGTCAGTTCCTGACCATTTACTTCTGGCATATTATAGTCTGTTACCACCAAATCAAACATTTGCTGCTGTAGAATAGCGATAGCTTGCTTACCGTCTTCCGCTTCAGTCAGGTGTTGCATGCCCAGATTCATCAATACACGTTTAATATGGTTTCTGGCTAAGCGGCTATCATCGACAATGAGCACACGTACATCATGTACATCAAATAGCGTTAACTCCAATTCGGCTGGGCTAAGCAAATCAACTGCGGCGTTTAAGGCACGGCCAAGCTGCATGGCATCGAAGGGTTTAGGTAAGATAGCGACAACCCCTGATTGCTTGAAGGCTTCTAAATGGCTTTTCCGACTTTCACTAGAAACTAATAGAAAAGGAATTTCGGCTGTTTCTTTATTAGCTTTTAAATACTGCAATAATTGCTCTCCGGTGCCATCACTAAAATGTAAGGCGCAGGCAATAGCATCTGGTTTTTGTTGTGTAATTAAGGCTTTAGCCTCTTGTAGGCTTGTAGCTTCAATGATTTGCGTGACATTTTCTTCAGCAAGTTTTTTTTTGATTATTTTTCTTTGAACATCAGAGGGTTCAACGAGCAAAATATGTAAGTCAACAGCAGAAAGTTGCATAATAGCGATCCGTAAATTTGAGCTTCAGAAATTATATACCTAAACGACCTTTACATGTGAATTTTGATAATGATATAGAGATAATCGGCCAGACATGAATATTATTAATATTACTCTAGATTAGGTAAGCTTTGGCTTAAGGTTAGGTTTTAATCTTTAAAAACGGTGGGCAGTGACCAATTCCACTTCAGGTAAATTGGTTTTGCACCAGTCTAATAAAGCATGATATTGGTTACTTAGGAACTTATACTGCAGTGAGTCTTGCGTATTGAATTTTATAGTAATATAACCATGCTCATCTTGTTGCCATAGTTGGATAAGCTTAATATTTTTAATGGGGCCAACCTCCATACCTACCCTTAACTGGTGGCCTTCAATTCTAAGTAAACTAAAAATATTTTTAACAAAGACAGCTTCGTCTGTAGCGTCGGTATTGTTTTTAAAAAGCAGCACTTCCAGCGTAAATACGAACGCCATAATAGCAAATGCTGGCCAACCGAACAGCCAAAGAATAATACTGATAAAAGCAGTAACTAAGAATTGTAATAAAAAAGATTCTTTAATAAATAACCAAAGCATGACGCCAAGCATATGAATAGACAGCAATAAGTTAACAGTAAAGCAACTATGTTGCATGGTCAACCAAAAAGCGTAGGGTTGAGCCTACGCTTTGTAGAATTATTTATTCGTCGTATTGTCCAGCGCAAACTCCAGTTCTATAGTAATGCTTGACCCAGCATGTTCGGGAGAATATCGCCATTTACTTACCGCTCTTAACGCTTCTTCATTAAAGACCCCCTCTGGGTGAGCAGCAAGCACTTTGGGTTGTTCTACCATGCCATTACTATCTATTGTATAGCCTAATTGTACCCAGCCAGTAATGCCTTGTTGCGCGGCACTGTCAGGGTAGCGAGGCGCTATTCTGACAATAGGAGTTGCCATTTCTCCAGTAAGGGTAGCTGAATTTGCTGTTTGGGTCGCGGTAGACGGCTGTAAAAACATTGCTAAGAGTATCATTATCGACAAACTCAAGATTAGAGGTTGTTTATACAAACCCTTATGTCTTGTTAAGTTGTTTAGGCGTTCAGTCATATGCTTTGTCGCTCCATAATGTGGTGATAAGAGGTTGGTATGTGCTGCAGATGAAACAGACTGCATTGCTGCCAGCAGCGCGTTGGCATAGCAAACTAAAACGGTAGGCGTTTGTTGTTGTAATACTCTGGCGTCGCAGGCCAGTTCTTGATCTGCTCGAAAACGACGATAGGCCAGCCAGCTCATTGGTGAATACCAAAATACGGCTAATAACAGCAGCGCGAATAAATTGATATGCAGGTCACCTGCTTGCCAATGTGCCCGCTCATGCTGCAGGATTAAGTGGCGCTCTTTCTTTGTAAAGCGTTGTTTAAAATCACTGGGGATAAGCACGGAAGGGCGAAAAAACCCAAAGATAGCGGGACCAGTGTTATGTTGTCGATAACAACGCAGTTTACCTAACTTAAAAGAGTGTGCAGATTTTAGTTGCCGGATTAACGCCATGTAGCTAAATAAACACCAAGCTACAACACAGCAAAATCCCAGCAGCCACACGACTAAAATGGGGAAGATAGTATTGCCCTCGCTAGCAATATTGCTAAGAGTCTCAGGGGTTATTAAAAATTGCTGCAAGACCAGCGTGCTACGAGTACTTGCTAAGGCGGGTAGTAATGGTAGTAGTAGGGCACAAGGTAACAGTAACCAAAGCGAGTAAGTTGCTCTAGCGCCTAAGTACCGCAGCAAGATCGGATGGCTAAGCAATAAAATTACAGAAAAGGTAGAAAGCCATAATGTACTTTGCCAGAGCCAGCTAATCATGATTTTTACCCTCTTGCTCTAGTTTTGCAACCAATTGCTTGAGGGCTGCCAGATCATCTGCACTCACTGCATGTTGTTGACTAAAACTGGCTACTAAAGGCGTGAGTCGACCAGCAAATAGCTTTTTGATAAAGCTGCTACTGGCTTGTTGTTGGTAGGCATGCTGCTCAATACAAGGGGAATAAATATAGGCTTTACCTTGCTTTTGATAACTCAGCGCTCCTTTGCTGATAAGTCTGTTTAGCAGGGTTTTGATGGTTTTTTCATGCCATGCTTTATGCTGTAATTGCTCAATCACTTGTGCAGCGGTGCATGGATGATGTTGCCAAATGCAATGCATAATGGTTAGCTCGGCGTCACTGATTTCAATCATGAAAAAACCTATTGATTACGTCTGTAATTTACAAAGAATTACAGATGTAATCAATTTTTGCAAGGAAAAAGGAGTTTGTTTTTTAAACGGATTGATATATCGCCGATAGTGATAAGCTGAAACCACTAATAGCTAACCATTAATAATGACAGTGCGATTATGTGTAACGTCCGACTAGCAGGCTGATTTTTTAACTAAGTACTTAAATGGCAGGGCGCTGGTATCGCTAGCCAGCAGTTCATGGTCCATAAAACGGCAAAACGCGGGAATATCGCGGGTGGTGGCAGGATCATCAGCAATGATCAGTAGGGTTTCACCAGCCTGCATTTTGCGAATTTGCAAACGTACCATCATCACGGGTTCTGGGCAGCGCAGCCCTAAGGCATCAAGGGTGTGATTGGCGCTGCTAAATAAGGATTCCATCTTTACTCCGATACTGTACTGCTAGGCTTGGTGTTATTTGACTACTGAGTTTTATTGCCAATGGCTTTCAAGATGCGCGTAGGCGAACTCGTTCACGAACGCAGCCAAACCCTGTGCACTGTTAAAGGCAAGGGGGAAAGACAAAAAAGATAAACAAAAGGGCCGTAAAACGGCCCTTATTTTAAGTGATTATTGAGGGTATCGCCAGCTTACGGACGCTCAAATACGGTAGCAATACCTTGACCTAAGCCAATACACATAGTGGCTAAGCCAAATTTACCGCCTTTATCTTCCATCACGTTAATCAGCGTGGTGCTAATGCGTGAGCCAGAACAACCTAGTGGGTGACCTAAGGCAATAGCGCCGCCATTTAAGTTAACTTTTTGGTCGGCAACTTCTAGCAAACCTAAGTCCTTCATGACTGGTAAGGCTTGAGCCGCAAAGGCTTCGTTAAGTTCAGCATAATCCAGATCAGCTACGGTAATACCGGCCATCTGTAATGCTTTCTTCGAGGCCGGAACTGGGCCATAACCCATAATGGATGGATCACAACCCGCAACGCCCATGCCGCGAACATAAGCACGAATTGGTAAGCCAAGTGCTTTGGCTTTCTCTTCGCTCATTACCAGCATACCAGAGGCGCCATCCGACAGTGCTGACGAAGTACCTGCTGTAACAGTACCATTGGCCGGATCAAATACCGGGCGCAGTTGGCTTAATGCTTCTACGGTAGTTTCCGGACGAATCACTTCATCGTAATCGAATACCCGCAGCACGCCGTCAGCATCATGGCCTTCGGTAGGAATAATTTCGTTTTTAAAGCGGCCTTGTACCGAAGCTTCTTGCGCTAAACGGTGTGAACGGGCACCAAATTCATCTTGTTGCTGGCGGCTAATACCGTGTAATTTACCCAGCAATTCCGCCGTTAAGCCCATCATACCGGCTGCTTTGGCAACAGAGGTGGATAAGCCTGGGTGAAAATCTACACCATGGTTCATTGGTACATGGCCCATGTGCTCAACACCACCAATTAAATACACCTCGCCCATGCCGGTTTGAATGGCGCGTACCGCGTCGTGTAAAGCTTGCATGGACGAACCACAGAGGCGGTTAACCGTCACAGCGGGTACAGAATGCGGAATACCGGCTAACAAGGCGGCATTACGCGCAACGTTAAAACCTTGTTCTAAGGTTTGCTGTACACAACCCCAAATAATATCGTCGATATCACTTGGGTTAAGCGCGGGGTTACGCGCAACTAACGAAGCCATAACATGCGCGGATAACTGCTCGGCGCGCACATTACGGTACATACCGGCCTTTGAACGGCCCATTGGGGTACGAATACAATCTACAATTACGGCATTTTTCATAATACTGTGCTCCTGCGCTTAAACCGGGAAGAAACGCTGGCCATTAGCAGCCATAGCGCGGGTGTTGTCTGTTACCTGATAAATCTCGCCTAAGTGCGCGTATTTATCTGCCAATGCCACAAAGTTAGCCAGGCCAAGGGTGTCAGCATAACGCAATGGGCCACCGCGGAACGGAGGGAAACCTAAACCGTATACCAAGCCCATATCGGCTTCAGCTGCACTGGCGACTATGCCTTCTTCCAAACAACGAATGGTTTCATTAATCATTGGCACCATTACCCGGGCAATAATCTCGTCGGCGCTAAAGTCTTGTTTAGTGGCAGCAATACCGGCTAACAGTTCTAAGCTCGCGGCATCGATATCTTTTTTCGGCTTACCTTTGGCATCTTTGCTGTAGGCATAGAAACCTAAACCGTTTTTCTGACCATAACGATTAGCATTAAACATCGCCGCTACCGGATCTTTTTCCAGCTTAGCCATCCGTGTAGGGAAGCCAGCAGCCATCACATCAGTACAGTGATAAGCGGTATCTAAACCGACCACATCTAGCAAGTAGGCTGGGCCCATCGGCCAACCGAATTGTTTTTCCATCACTTTATCCACTTGGGCAAAGTCGGCACCATCCAGTACCAATTTACTAAAGCCAGCAAAGTAGGGGAACAACACGCGGTTTACAAAGAACCCTGGGCAATCGTTAACTACGATGGGCGATTTGCCCATTTTCGCAGCGTAAGCTACTACGGCTGCTACGGTTTCATCGCTGGTATCTTTACCACGAATGACTTCTACCAGTGGCATACGATGCACTGGGTTGAAGAAATGCATACCACAGAAGTTTTGTGGCCGGCTTAAGTTCGCGGCTAATTGGTCTATTGAAATCGTTGAGGTATTAGAGGTTAAAATAGCGTCTTCAGCGATTAGGCCTTCTACTTCTTTTAACACGGCGCCTTTGATTTTCGGGTTTTCTACTACTGCTTCAACGACGATATCAACGCTGGCAACTTGTTCGTTACTAAGCGTTGGGGTAATAGAGGCAATGACTTTTGCCATACCGACTGCATCCAGCTTCTTCCGCTCAACTTGTTTGGCTAAGAGTTTTGTGGCTTCGCCCATACCAAGTTCAAGCGCTTTGTCGGCGATGTCTTTCATCACTACCGGCACACCTTTAAAGGCCGATTGATAGGCAATACCACCACCCATAATGCCTGCGCCTAATACGGCAGCCTTTTTCACTGCTTTGGTGGCGGTTTTAGCGGCTTTCTTCGCTTTGCCTTTGATAACCTGATCATTTAAGAACAGGCCAATTTGTGCAGTCGCTGCGTCAGTTTTCGCCAATTTCGCAAAGCCGGCGTTTTCTAAGGCAATCGCGCCTGCGCGATCCAGTGTTGCAGCGGCTTCAATGGTTTGTACCGCAACCATCGGCGCAGGGTAATGTTTACCGGCAGTAGCAAACACCATACCTTTAGCGGTGCTAAAGCTCATAGTGGCTTCAGTTTTATTCAGTTTTAGCGGCTGTAATTTTACCGCACGCTTTTTCTGCCAGTTTAAATTACCGGCGATAGCGTCTTGCAGCATGCTTAGGCCTGCTGCTTGTAGTTTTTCTGGGGCAACAACGGCGTCAATCAGGCCTTCTTTTTGCGCTTGTGCTGCACCACGATCTTTACCGGTGGTGATCCATTCCATGGCGTTATCCGCACCAATGATGCGCGGTAAACGCACAGTACCACCAAAGCCTGGCATTAAACCGAGTTTTACTTCAGGTAAACCGATGCGCGTCGTAGTATCGGCAACACGGTAATCACAAGCCAGTGTCCACTCACAGCCGCCACCCAGTGCAAAGCCTTTTATTGCGACCACGGTAGGTACTGGGAGGTCTTCACAGTAATCAAAAATATCAGAGGCCGTTTTAATCCAAGGAATCAGTTCAGCTTCAGGCCGTTCAAAGGTCGTTAAAAACTCAGTAATGTCGGCGCCAACAATAAAGTTATCTTTGCCACTAACAAAAAGTACGCCCTTTAAAGCCGGATCAGCGTGCAGCTTAGCAAGCGCCGCCTTACAATCTGCTAAAGTCTCTTGATCAAATTTATTGACTGAGCCTTGGGCGTTAAACGTAAACTGGGCAATACCAGGTTCTATATACTCAACCTGAATGCTGTTACTCTGGTGAATCATAAATATGCTCCTTGGTCGCGTTTGCTTTAGGGTTATTCGCAACTGGTACGATGAGGGTATCTTAATCAGTGTGTCGTGCTTTAATGAAAATATCAATAGTTATTTAAACGGGTGTTTGAATTTTTTGAGTAAATATCACCCAAAATAGGGATCGTTGTAAACTATAGACGGTATTTCACCCGCTAAGTGTTATTTGGAGTAACTTTGTGAAGCGCCTAACCAGTCTTGTATGTGTAATATTTTTTAGTGCTGCCGTTGCAGCTGAGAGTGATAGTAAATTGCTAGTTGAGCAAAGGCAGCTCTTTTTGCAGGCTGAGCGGCAAGTTACCACGGCTTCTCAAGCGCAAGTGGAGCAATGGTTTACGCAATTAGCGGACTATCCGTTACTACCTTATATAGAGCAGCGCTGGTTGCAGCGTCGCTTATCTTCCCATAGCAATATTGAACAATTTTTACAGCAGCATCAAGGTTCGCCTGTGGATTGGTCGCTACGCCGGCCCTGGTTGTTAAGTTTGGCTAATAGCCAACAGGCTGAACGCTTTTTAGCAAATTTTCCGGGTAGCTCCGACGCCACGTTAAATTGCGCGGCCTTGCAGCAACGTTTACTTCTCCAACCTGCCGCAGCTAAGGAAATTTGGCAGGAGGTTGAAGCCATCTGGACGGTAGGTAAATCGCAACCTAAAGCCTGTGATCCTTTGTTTAGTCAGTGGCGCAATGCTCAGCAGCTATCCACTGAGGTAGTGTTGCGGCGTATCCAGCTATCAGCCGAAGGCGGTGATGTTGGCTTAATCCGTTATTTACAAACCTTGTTACCGCCGGAGAGGCGTTACTTGGCGGATATGTGGCGGCAAACCAGAACAAATCCAGCAGTGATCACTCAGCCAAGATTTTTCCCCGGACGCCACATTATTGAACGGGATATTTTAGCCTATGGCCT
>CAZNXI010000048.1:12504-17742 GCA_964577005.1 uncultured Rheinheimera sp. | reverse complement strand
GCTTAGGCGGTATTAAAGATATGGGCGGCTTGCCAGACGTGCTGTTCGTAATCGATGCTGACCACGAACACATTGCTATCAAAGAAGCCAACAACCTGGGTATCCCAGTAGTATCAATCGTTGATACTAACTCAGATCCTAAAGGTGTTGATTACGTAATCCCTGGTAACGACGATGCTATCCGCGCCATCCAGTTATATCTGGGCGCTGTAAGCCAAGCGATTCAGGAAGGTCGTGACAAAAACATCGAAGTGCAAGCTGAAGCTGAAGCCTTCGTTGAAGCAGAATAATTTTTCTGTCATCAGTGGTATTTAACATTACCCGCTGATACACAGAATCACTTTGCAACAGGGGCCTATGCCCCTGTTTGTCTGAACTCAATTACGAGGAAGCACTCATGGCTGTAACTGCCGCTTTAGTAAAAGAACTGCGCGAGCGCACTGGCGCTGGCATGATGGATTGTAAAAAAGCATTGGAAGAGACCGCTGGTGATATCGAAGCGGCAATCGACGCGATGCGTAAAAGTGGCTTAGCCAAAGCTGCCAAGAAAGCTGGCCGTATTGCTGCTGAAGGTGTAGTAATCACCCGTGTTGCTAACGGTGTAGGTTTCGCCATCGAATTTAACTGTGAAACCGATTTCGTAGCCCGTGATGCCAGCTTCTTAGCCTTCGCTAACAGCGTAGCTGATCTGGCTCAAGCTCAGAACATTGACAGCGTTGAAGCGTTATTAGCCGCTGATCTGAACGGTACTTCGGTTGAAGACACGCGTGCGACCTTAGTTGCCAAAATTGGTGAAAACATCAACGTACGTCGCATTGCTAAAGTTGCCGGCGCGGTAATTGGTCAGTATATCCACTCTGGTCGTATCGGTGTGTTAGCGGTGTTAGAAGGCGGTAACGAAGATATCGCTAAAGACGTTGCTATGCACGTTGCTGCTAACAACCCAAGCTACGTTAACCCTGAAGACGTATCTGCTGAAGTGGTTGAGCGTGAGCGTCAAATTCAGATCGATATCGCGGTTAACTCTGGTAAGCCACAAGAAATCGCTGAGAAGATGGTTGCGGGCCGCATGACTAAGTTCACTGGCGAAGTCAGTTTAACCGGTCAACCGTTCGTGAAAGATCCATCTATCACAACTGGTGAGTTCTTAAAGCAAAATGGTGCTAAGGCCGTTTCTTTCATTCGTTTAGAAGTAGGCGAAGGTATCGAGAAGAAAGAAGAAGACTTCGCTGCCGAAGTTGCTGCGCAAATCGCTGCTGCTAAAAAGTAATTTACACTTTAGCAATTGGCTGAAAAACGCTAAAATAACCGCGACCAACGTCGCGGTTTTTTTTTGCCTGACTAACATAACGAGCATAATGGGGTAACTATGAGCATCAATCCAAAACCAACCTACCGTCGCATTCTACTTAAACTTAGCGGTGAAGCCCTAATGGGAGATGAAGGCTTTGGTATTGATCCCAAAGTGCTGGATCGGATGGCCCAAGAAATTAAAGAGTTAGTAGAGCTGGGTGTACAAGTCGGTATTGTGATTGGCGGCGGTAATATTTTTCGCGGTGAAGGCTTGGCTAAAGCCGGTATGAACCGGGTAGTTGGCGATCATATGGGCATGCTGGCTACCGTAATGAACGGCTTGGCTATGCGCGACGCTTTGCATCGTGCTTATGTGAATGCCCGTATGATGAGTGCCATACCGCTGAATGGGGTATGTGATAACTACAGTTGGGCTGAAGCCATTAGTTTATTAAAGTCTGGCCGTGTAGTGATTTTTTCAGCAGGCACGGGTAATCCATTTTTCACGACAGACTCAGCAGCCTGTTTACGTGGTATTGAAATTGAAGCTGATGCAGTACTGAAAGCGACTAAGGTCGAAGGGGTTTATTCAGCGGATCCGGTAAAAGATCCTACCGCTACACTGTATAACAAACTAACATACACCGAAGTGCTGGATAAAGAGCTTAAAGTCATGGATTTAGCTGCTTTTACTTTAGCTCGGGATCACAATTTACAAATTCGCGTATTCAATATGAACAAACCTGGCGCATTAAAGCGCGTAATTATGGGTGATGAAGAAGGTACAATCATCGACCACGCAGAAAATTTACAGTAAACTAGCTTACTGCATTACTGCTGCATAAACATAAAAGGATAACGATCGTGATTAACGACATTATTGCTGATGCTAAAATCCGCATGGATAAAAGCGTTGATGCCCTGAAAGTACAATTAACTAAAGTGCGTACAGGCCGTGCTCATCCGAGTTTGCTGGATAGTATTCAGGTTTCATACTATGGTGCTGATACGCCATTACGCCAAGTTGCCAATGTTTCGGTTGAAGACTCGCGCACGCTAGCGATTACCGTATTTGACAAAAGTCTGACTCAAGCGGTAGAAAAAGCTATTATGGCGTCTAATTTGGGGTTAAATCCCATGTCTGCTGGCACTGTTATTCGCGTACCCTTACCCGCGCTAACAGAAGAGCGCCGTCGTGATTTGGTTAAACATGTACGGGCGGAAGCAGAAGGTGGCAGAGTTGCCATTCGTAATATCCGTCGTGACGCGAATTCTGATTTTAAAGCGCTGTTAAAAGATAAAGAGATCAGTGAAGATGATGAGCGTAAAGCCTCGGATGAAATTCAAAAACTGACTGATGTTTTTGTCAAGAAAGTGGATGAAGTATTAGCCGATAAAGAAAAAGAGCTGATGGAAGTCTGATTTTAGACTGACAGGCTTTCTAACTTTATCAGTACTTTAGAAGAACCAAGCGCCGTGCCAGTTAAGCCTCGCGGCGCTTTTTTGTTATAAGTGGGTTGAACCGGACTAACCACCGAGCAGACTAAGCATTTTAAAGCAAAACTGGACGGGTTAAACTGATGACAGTAGTACCACAGCTTAAACAACATAACTTGCCGCAACATGTGGCAATTATCATGGACGGTAATGGACGTTGGGCAGAGCAACAAGGTAAGCCAAGGGTTTGGGGTCATAAGAAAGGCGTTGAAGCCGTTCGCCGAAGTGTTAGTTTTTGTCGGGAATTGGGTATTCCCTCGTTGACACTGTTTGCATTTAGTAGCGAGAATTGGCGCCGGCCAGAAGAAGAAGTGAATACGTTGATGCAGCTGTTTTTACTTGTACTGCAAAAAGAAGTAAAAGCACTACACAAAAATAATATCAGGTTAAAAATCATTGGCGATTTATCTGCATTTAGCGATAGGCTAGTACAAAGTATTAAAAAAGCCGAGGCACTAACGGCGTCTAATGATGCTATGACGCTCAATATTGCAGCAAACTATGGCGGTAGATGGGATATTGTGGCGGCAAGTCAGCAACTGGCAATACAGGTGCAGCAAGGTCAACTTCAGCCTGCAGACATAAGTGAAGTGCTATTTGCAAAGCAGGTGCAAATGGCGGAGCAACCAGAGCTCGATTTATTAATTCGGACTGGTGGCGACTTGAGAATCAGTAATTTTTTACTTTGGCAAGCCGCGTATGCAGAGCTGTGGTTTACTGAAACCCTGTGGCCAGACTTTGATCAGCGAGTGTTTTCCGAGGCAATAGCGACATACATCAACCGTGAACGGCGTTTTGGTTGTACCGGTGCACAGATCAGAGACTTAGCAGCTGAGAATAAAGGATAATAATATTGTTTAAACAACGTGTTCTTACTGCGCTAATTTTAGCGCCATTGGCTCTTTGGGCTGTATTTTATTTACCTTTGGTAGGTTTTGCCGGGTTTTTATCCTTAGCGTTTTTACTGGGTGCTTGGGAGTGGAGTGGTTTTTGTGGTTTAACGCAGCGTCGTTTTCGTATTGCTTATGTCTTTGCTACTGGCTGTTTAATGGCAATGTTATATTACGTTATGCCGTTAACGGGAGAGTTGAGCGAGAATAGCTTGCTCTTGAGTTTACTGCTATTGGGCGCAGCTTGGTGGATTTTAGCTATTGTGTTAGTTCTAAGTTTTCCAGCAAGTAAGCGATTTTGGGCGGACAGCGATTGGCGCCGCGCGTTAATGGGATGGTTCACTTTACTGCCAGCTTGGGCCGCGTTGTTGTTTATTCGTGGTATAAATTATGCTGATTCTAGCTTCTACGGTGCTTGGTTGATTTTTGCCTTATTAGGGTTGGTTTGGGCGGCAGATATTGGTGGCTATATTGTTGGCAAACCTTTTGGTCGTACAAAACTTTTACCTAAGGTGAGCCCCGGCAAAACCTTAGAGGGCCTATTGGGTGGCCTTATCTGTGTGTTACTGGTTGTCACTGCCTTGTTAACTTGGTTAGCCTGGCCTGCGGATGTCTATTATTGGTATTTAGCGGCCATCTTACTTACGCTGTTATCAGTATTTGGCGATCTTAGCGAAAGCATGTTTAAACGTGTTGCTGGTAAAAAAGACAGCGGTATTTTTTTACCAGGACATTGTGGCATTTTAGATAGAATTGATAGCCTAACAGCCACCGCACCTTTATATGCTTTGCTACTGGCGTTTTTTGGTAAGCAGTTTTTATGAAGCATGTCGTCATATTAGGCGCAACCGGCTCCATTGGTTGTAGCACCTTATCGGTTTTGGCTGCACATCCTGACAGATTTAGCGTTTTAGCGCTAACCGCAGCAACGGGAGTAGATAAGCTGTTTGCGCAATGCGAGCAATTTACCCCGCGGTTTGCTGCGATGCAGGATCCTGCTGCCGCGCTGTTGCTACAGAGAAAGTTAAAAGACGCAGGTATTGCGACTGAGGTGCTAAGTGGTACTGAGGGCTTAGTGGCATTAGCCGCGCATCCTGAGGCCGATATCGTGATGGCGGCCATTGTGGGTGCGGCGGGTTTATTACCTACCTTAGCTGCAGTAGAACAAGGCAAAACCGTGTTACTCGCCAATAAGGAAGCACTGGTGATGACAGGCGAGCTTTTTATGCAGAAAGTAGCTAAGCATGGCGCGACTTTACTACCCATCGATAGTGAACATAATGCAATTTTCCAATGCTTGCCGCTCCCGATGCAACAGGCAGGTCACCTGACCCGTTTGTCTGAGCATGGTATTTCGCGTTTATTGTTAACCGGTAGTGGTGGTCCTTTCTTAAATCGACCGTTAAACAGCTTTGCGCAGATAACGGTTGCTGAAGCTGTTGCTCATCCTAACTGGACCATGGGACAAAAAATCTCTGTGGATAGCGCCACCATGATGAATAAAGGGCTGGAGTTTATTGAAGCGCGCTGGTTGTTTAATTGTGCCGCAGATGACATT
>CAZNXI010000048.1:797-12494 GCA_964577005.1 uncultured Rheinheimera sp. | reverse complement strand
ACATTCAGGTCGTGATACACCCACAGAGTATCATCCATTCAATGGTGCAATACACCGATGGCTCAGTGCTGGCGCAGTTAGGGCAACCAGATATGCGAACGCCCATAGCCCATGCGTTGGCTTTCCCCGAGCGGATCAGTAGCCCGGTAAAACCCTTAGACTTTTTTACGCTGCAGTCTTTTACGTTTAGGCAACCAGAGGCCGCTCGTTACCCTAATTTATATCTCGCTATGGCAGCAAGTGCCGCAGGTCAAGGGGCAACTACCGCGCTTAACGCGGCGAATGAAGTCGCTGTTGCAGCGTTTTTAGCTGAAAAAATTGCTTTTACTGCAATTAGTAAAATCAATGAGCAGTGTTTGAATTATTTCCAAAGCTATCAGGCGAGCAGCTTGGATGATATATTAGCACTTGATGCCGAAACTCGGGCTTATGCTCGTCAGCTGTTGGGGATGCTTTAATGTCGGCTTTTTTATGGAATGCGCTCAGTTTCATCGTTGCACTGGGTATCTTAGTGACTGTGCATGAGTTTGGACACTTTTGGGTAGCGCGCAAGAATGGCGTTTTAGTTAAACGATTTTCTATCGGTTTTGGTAAAGCGTTAATCCGTTGGCGTGATCGGCAGGGTACAGAATTTGTTATTGCTGCCATTCCGCTGGGGGGCTATGTTCAGATGCTAGATGAGCGAGTTGACCCTGTTTTACCTCAATTTCAAGACTTAGCCTTTAATCACAAAACCGTTTGGCAGCGCATGGCAATAGTATCAGCTGGCCCTGTAGCCAATTTAATCTTTGCGGTATTTTTGCTTTGGCTGATGTACTTAATCGGGGTGCCAGAGGTCAAACCGGTGGTCGCCAATACGCAAAGTCAATCTATCGCTGCCTTAGCGGGTGTGGGTGAAGATGAGCAAATTATTGCCATTAATGGACGTCCAGCCCGAGACATCAGAACTGTAAATTTATTGCTCGTTGAGCAACTAGGCCGCTCAGAAATTCGCCTTACTTTGCAGCAACGTAACAGCCTTCAGGTGCAAGAGCGGATACTAGATATTCGAAATTGGCAGTTCAACCCAGAAACAGAAAGCGTTTTTACGAGTTTGGGCATAAATTTATTATTGCCACAAGCGACGACAACGTTAGCGGTTGTCAGTAAAAATTCCGCAGCAGAGCGGGCAGGTTTACAGGTCGGTGATACCATACAAACCATTAATGATCAGTCGATTACTGCTTGGGCAGAAATTGATAGACTGATTAAAGATAACCCTGAAATACCACTTACTATCAAAGTGTTACGTGATGAACAGCTGTTGTCGCTACAGGCGACACCCGAGCTTTCACAAGCGGCAGAAGGCTTTAGTCAGGGCTTGCTCGGCATTGTCCCTGCGGCGTCGCCTTGGCCAGAAGATTTGCGCTATACGCAACGTTATGGCATCTTTGCCGCAGTTAATGAAGGAATAAGCCAAACTTGGCAGTTAACTCGCCTCAGTTTTGCCATGGTGGCCAAGTTAGTTACCGGTGATTTATCGGTAAAACATTTAAGTGGGCCTATTTCGATAGCGCAGGGCGCAGGCAGTACTGCGAGTATGGGATTAATTGCCTTTTTATCCTTTATGGCATTGATCAGTGTTAACCTTGCAGTTATTAATTTATTGCCGCTGCCTATTTTGGATGGTGGCCATTTAATGTATCTTGTGGTGGAACTAATACGCGGTAAACCTGTCTCTGAGAGAGCGCAGGAAATAGGTTTTCGCTTTGGTGCTTTAGTCCTGCTGATGTTAATGGGAATTGCGCTGCTCAACGATATTTCTCGTTTGTAATAAACTAATCATAAGTAGTTCAAATAATGACAATTAAACGATTAGTAGCTGCGATGTTGCTTGCTACAGGCAGTAACTCGGTGCTTGCTGAAGAATCTTTTACCGTACAGGATATTCAGGTCGAAGGCCTGCAACGTGTGGCCTTAGGGGCTGCACTGAATAACCTGCCATTTAACCTTGGTGATACTGTTACCGATTACACGTTATCGCGCAGTATTCGTACCTTGTATAGTGCCGGGCATTTTGACGATATTCGGGTATTTCGCGATGGTAATACCGTGATTTATCGATTGCGTGAACGCCCCACGATCAACAATATTGAGTTCTCTGGTAACAAAGATATTAAAGATGAACAGTTAACCGAAAGCTTATCGGGTAACCGTATTCAGCTGGGTGAGCCTTTAGATAAGACTATTTTAAAAAGTATTGAAAATGGTCTTACCGAGTTCTACCACGGAGTAGGTAAATACAAGGCGAACGTTGAAGTTAAGGTAACTTATTTACCACGAAACAGGGTTGACTTGAAATTCGAATTTGAAGAAGGTGATGCCGCTTCAGTTCGTCAGATCAATATTGTTGGTAATAATGTCTTTTCCAATGACGAGTTGCTTACTGTAGTGGAATCTAAGCAGGATATGCCGTGGTGGCGTTTTTGGACTTCCGATCGCTATCAAAAGCAAACCCTGCAGGGTGACTTTGAAAGGATTACAAGTTACTACCTAGATCGCGGTTATTTGCGCTTTAATATTGACTCCTCACAAGTTGCCGTAAGCCCAGACAAAGATGCGGTTTACGTAACCTTAAATGTGACTGAAGGCGAACAATACAACATTAGCGATATTAATTTTGTCGGTGACTTAATTGGTCAAGACGACTTTATTCGGGCCATTTTACCTTTGGAAAAAGGTCAGTTATACAATGGAGCCTTAGTCACCTTTACCGAAGAAAGTATTGCGCGCTTTTTGGCGCGTTTTGGCTATGCTAACTCTAAAGTTCGTACTATTCCAAACATTAATGACGTAACTAAAGAAGTGGCGTTAACTATTAGTGTCGACCCAGGCAAACGCGTTTATGTGCGTCGTATTGATATTGAAGGTAACACTAGTACCCGCGATGAAGTTATCCGGCGTGAATTACGTCAAATGGAAGGTGCTTGGTTATCAAACGATGCGCTGGAACTATCAAAACAACGGATTCAGCGCTTGGTTTATATTGAAAAAGTGGATTTTGAAACCTCGCCTGTTCCTGGCGTGGATGATTTAGTCGACATTGGTTTTACTATTAAAGAGCAACCGTCTGGAAGTTTTAATGCGGGGGTTTCCTATGGTAGTTTTCAAGGCCTCTCCTTTCAGGTTGGGGTAGAGCAAAATAACTTTATGGGCTCAGGTAATGCCGCTGGTATTAATCTGAGTACCAGTAAGTATCAAAAGGGTTTAACCCTAAGTTACACTGATCCTTACTTCACTTTGGATGGTGTTAGTTTAGGTGGTCAGATATTTTACTCGGATGTCGATTATACTTCGCTATCCTCCAACCTTGAGGCTTATAACCAACAACGTTATGGTATCGGCGCCAGTATTGGCTATCCGATAAACGAGTTTAACCGGCTGAATTTTGGTGCGAATGTTTCTGTTAGTAAGATTAAATCTATTCAGGAATACGATCAGTTACGTCACTTCCGTGCGGTGTTACTGGATGCACAAAACCCAGATGGCGGCTATAATTTCACCAACTTTGAGTTAAGTGCTGGCTGGATGCATAGCACGTTAAACCGAGGCTTATTCCCAACAGCAGGCCGTATGGTGAGTTTAGGTTTACGTGCGACAACGCCAAATTCAGATTTGCAATATTACAAAACCAACTTTGAAGCGCAGCAATATATTCCATTAAGCCGAGATCATCAGTGGTCTTTCCGCACCAAGTTAGAACTCGGTTATGGTAACGGCTATGGTGACAAAGACGGGTATGATTATACCTTGCCGTTTACTGAAAATTTCTATGGTGGTGGAAATAATATTAGAGGTTTTGAAAACCGTATTATTGGTCCACGAGCGATTTTTCGTCGCGCCAGCTCAGTACCGGGTGTACCCGATCCGATCTCGGGAAGTATAAATTTCCCAGGTGATCCAGAAAATGACGTTTACAATGTGTCGACCCGCTCCATCGGTGGTAATGCATTAGCGATGTTAACGCTCGAATTGATTACGCCAACGCCATTCTTGAAAGAAGAAAGCCGTAACTCCGTTCGTACCAGTATTTTTGTGGATGCGGGTAATGTTTGGGATACAGAATTTGATATTAATCGTTATGCCAATTTGGTACAGTTGCAACAAGATAATCGTGAACCGCTGTTGATTGATTATTCTGATCCCAGCTTTATCCGTGCTTCTGCTGGTGTGTCTGTGCAATGGATATCACCAATGGGACCATTGACATTTAGTCTGGCAAAAATTATTAAAAAGTACGAAGGCGATTTACAAGAAAACTTTAGCTTTAATATTGGTACAACCTTCTAGAACATGATAGGAATCAAGATGTTTAATAATAAATTATTTAAATCTGCAGTCTTTGTTGTAGCAACAGTATTTTTTGCCGGCGCTGCTCAGGCAAAAGAAGTAAAAATTGGTTTTGTTGATGTTGCTGCTGTAGCTGCAAGCATCCCACAATCACAGCAAGTACAAGAAACCATTCGTACTGAATTTGCCGAAAAAATTGCTGAAGTGAACAAGCTAGAAACTGATATTAATTTCAACATCGAAAAGTTGCGTCGCGATGGCCCTACGATGAGCGAGAAACAACAGCAAGATCTGACTGCTACGGTTAACAAGCAACGTGAGCAATACGAAAATCTAGCACGACCATTAGATGAACAAATTCGCCAGCGTCAAACAGAGGAGCGTAATCGTATCCTTGGTCTGATTAAATCTGCGATTGATGTGGTTGCTGAGCGAGAGAAGTTTGACATCGTGTTAAACGCCAATTCAGCAGTGTTTGCTAAGCCTGAGTTCGATATTTCAGAGAAAGTCATTCAGCAGGTTGGTAAGGCGAACTAATATTGTGATTTTATTATCTGTTTTAGCCGAGAAGCTTAATGCAGAATTAAACGGAGACGCCGCTTGCGGCGTTTCTGCTATAGCTTCATTGGAAAATGCTGGCCCGGGTCAGCTGACGTTCTTATCCAATAGTAAATTTCGCCATCATTTAGCGACTAGCCAAGCTACTGCGGTCTTAGTCAAAGTTGAGGACTTACCCTTTGTTGCTCCAGGTGTCAGCACTTTGGTTGTGGCAGATCCGTATGTGGCCTTTGCAAAGGCAGCGCAACTGCTGGATACAACGCCGAACAGTGCTGCTATGGGGATTCACCCTACTGCTGTGGTGCATTCAACAGCAGTTATTGCGTCTGATGCCGCTATTGGGGCTAACGCTATTATTTCTGCTCATGCGGTAGTTAACTCCGGCGTACAGATTGGAGCAGGCTGCGTTATTGGCGAGGCTGTCGAGATTGGACAAGACTCCAAGCTTTGGGCTAATGTAACAGTTTATCATCAAGTTAAAATCGGTGCGCGTTGTACTGTGCAAAGTGGTGCTGTGATTGGAGCTGATGGCTTTGGCTTCGCGAATGAGCGTGGTCACTGGCTTAAAATCCCACAAACTGGCGCTGTAGTGATTGGGAATGATTGTGAGATAGGTGCTAATACCTGCATTGATCGTGGTGCAATTGAAAATACCTTAATAGGCAATAATGTTATAATAGATAACCTTTGCCAAATTGCTCACAATGTAAAAATTGGTGATCATACTGCTATTGCTGGCGCGACCACTATAGCAGGTAGTACCACTATTGGTCGGTATTGCATTTTGGGTGGCGCTACTGCTATTAATGGGCACATCGATATTTGTGATGGCGCGCAGATTTCTGGTATGGCAATGGTTACCAAATCCATCTCTGAGAAAGGGGTATACTCGTCTGGTATACCCGCAACAACTAATGCCGAATGGCGCAAAAATACGGCAAAGTTGCGACAAATAGAGCAGCTGTATCAGCGTGTGAAGCAACTTGAAAAACAACTGGCGGCGTTATCTCATACAAGCGCTTTGTCAACCGAGGACTAATTTTGGTGAACCAACTTAATAGCCTGGATATTCAGGAAATCATGGCATTATTGCCGCATCGTTATCCGTTTTTACTGATAGACAAAGTAATAGACTATACGCCAGGTGAAAGTTTAACGGCTGTAAAAAATGTGACCATTAACGAGCCTATTTTTACGGGGCATTTTCCGGGCATGCCCATTTTCCCGGGCGTACTTATTTTAGAAGCCTTAGCGCAGGCAACGGGTATTTTGGGTTTTAAAACAGCAACTGAGCGTTCTGAAAATGAACTGTATTTATTTGCTGCGATTGACGAAGCACGCTTTAAAAAACCTGTAGTACCAGGTGACACCATGATTCTCGAAGTAAAATTCCTGAAAGAGCGACGTAATCTTTGGAAGTTTTATGGTGAAGCCAAGGTCGATGGTCAGGTAGTGTGTTGTGCCGAACTGATGTGTGCTAGAAGAGAGATGTAACATGATTCATCCTACAGCAGTAATTGAAACCAGCGCGAAGTTGGGAAAAAATGTTAGAGTAGGGGCTTTTTGTTATATTGGTCACGGCGTCACTTTAGGTGACGATTGCGTATTAGAAACGCATGTGGCGATTAAAGGCCCTAGCACTATTGGTAAAGGCAACCACTTTTATCAATTCTCTAGCATTGGCGAAGCATGCCAAGATAAGAAATACAACGGTGAGCCTACAGAGTTAATCGTAGGTGATTACAATGTATTCCGTGAAGGCTGTTCAGTGCATCGCGGCACTGTGCAAGATCAGGGCAAAACCATTATTGGTAGTCATAACCTGTTTATGAATAGCACTCATATTGCGCATGACTGTGTGATTGGTAGTCACGTGATTTTTGCCAGTGGTGCGCAAGCTGCGGGGCATGTCCATATTGGTGATTGGGCAATTTTAGGCGGTATGACCGGTGTGCATCAGTTTGTGCATATTGGCGCCCATAGCTTCTGTGGCGGTGGTTCTATTGTTCTAAAAGATGTGCCACCTTATCTGATGGTGCATGGCGCGCCTTGTGTGCCAGCGGGCATTAATACGGAAGGCTTAAAGCGCCGAGGTTTTAGCAGTGATGCTTTACTAGAAATTCGCCGTGCTTACAAGGAAGTGTATCGCAAAGGCCAAACGGTGCCCGAAGCGTTGCAGGCCTTGTCTGACAAAGCTGCCACTATGCCAGAGATCAAAGCCTTTACTGATTTTATTACTCATGCCTCACGAGGCATAGTGCGGTAAATTCGCTGGTAAAAGCGTTGCTTTCTGTTTGAGAGTGGCCTTGGCTTTACCGAGTTTGCTCGCGATGATATAACACCTTAGCGCTCTGTTTTAGTTTAGACTAGCAGAGCGTTTTGTTTGGTATAGGGTTTCGCACTTTAGCGTAGAATCGCTAAGATAACCCTCTTTACGCGATATTGTTAATCAGCATTATCTAACCGGAACGAATTGCCCAGCTATGGCTGACTTAAATTTAATAAAAAATACCCCGTTAAAAGTTGCTTTAATTGCCGGTGAACACTCAGGGGATATTTTAGGTGCAGCTTTAATGGTTGCCCTCAAACAGCAACACCCTAATGTTACATTCTTTGGCATTGGTGGTCCGCGCATGCAAGCCGAGGGCTTTACCGCGCTGTTTGAAATGGAAGAGCTGGCAGTAATGGGCCTGGTTGAAGTGTTAGGACGTTTACGTCGCTTGCTGCAAGTAAAACGCGAGATCACAGCGGCTATTCTGGCTGCTAAGCCGGATGTCTTTATTGGTATTGACGCACCTGATTTTAATATTCCCGTCGAGTTAGCGTTAAAGCAGCACGGGATTAAAACCGTGCATTATGTTAGCCCCTCGGTTTGGGCCTGGCGCCATAAACGTATCTTCAAAATTGCTAAAGCGACTGACATGGTGTTGGCATTGTTACCCTTTGAAAAAGCGTTTTATGATAAATATCAAGTACCCTGTACCTTTGTCGGGCATACGCTAGCTGATAGTATGCCGCTTGAGGTTGATAAAGCCGCTGCCAAACTGACTTTACAGCTCGATCCAACTTTGCCCGTTTTAGCGATTATGCCAGGCAGTCGTACCAACGAAATTAGGTTATTAGCACCGATTTTTTTACGTGCCGCTGCCATGTTGAAACAGCAGTATCCCGCCTTACAATTAGTCACCAATATGGTTACGCCAGAAAAAGCGGCGCTTTGGCGCAAGCTAAAGGCGGAACATGCTCCCGATCTGGAGGTGATTGAGTATATTGGTCAGGCCCGTCAAGTGTTACTGGCCGCCGACAGTACTTTTATCGCTTCTGGTACCGCCACTTTAGAAGCTATGTTAGCAAAGTGCGCTATGGTAGTGGGTTACAGAACCAATTGGCTCACGTTCCAAATCGCTAAACGCTTAGTGAAATTACAGCATGTCAGCTTACCTAATTTGTTAGCTGGGCGCGGTATTGTGACGGAGTTGCTACAAGATGATTTAACCTTGTCAGCCTTAGTGCAAGCGATGCAGCCGTTGTTAACGGGTATTACGGGTGAGCTTGCCGACGAATATCAAGTCATCCATCAGCAACTAAAACAAGATGCTAGCGCAGTTGCTGCGACTACGGTGTTAAAGGTGATTGCCGATGAGTAATGTACAACGTCCAAATGTCAGTTTACTCTGTGGTGTGGATGAAGTTGGGCGTGGGCCCTTAGTGGGCGCTGTAGTAACCGCTGCTGTTATTTTAGACCCAACCAAACCAATACAGGGGCTAACTGACTCTAAAAAGCTGAGTGAAAAGAAACGACAACTATTGGCGGAAGAGATCAAAACCAAGGCCTTATGTTGGGCGCTCGGGCGGGCAGAACCCGCCGAAATTGATCAAATCAATATATTACAAGCGACCATGGTCGCGATGCAGCGTGCTTTGGCCGCGTTAGCGATACAGCCAGAGTGGGTGATGATTGATGGCAATCGCTGTCCAGAGCTGACCATGCCGGCCACCGCGGTGATAAAAGGAGATGCCTTGATACCCGAGATCAGCGCGGCCTCAATTTTAGCGAAAGTGGCACGAGATGAAGAAATGATGCTTTTACACCAGCGTTATCCGCAATTTGGTTTTGCCGATCACAAGGGTTACCCAACGGCTGCACATTTAGCGGCAATTCAAGCCTATGGCATTCTGGCTGAACACCGCCGTAGCTTTAAACCTGTTAGGTTGATTGCGGAACGGGAAGCTTTATCTTCATTAACGGCTAACAAGGTTATCAGCGAATGAGTGAGCCGGTTTTTATTCATTTGCGGGTGCATAGCGATTTCTCAATGGTCGATGGTGTCGCCAAAATAAAACCCATTGTTAAGGCGGCCACCGCGGCAGGTATGCCAGCGTTGGCTCTAACCGATCAGATGAATCTTTGTGGCTTAGTGCGATTTTATAGTACGGCTCATGATGCCGGCATTAAGCCTTTGGTTGGGGTTGATTGCTGGGTGCAACATCCACTGTTTCCCGGCGAATTAAACCGCTTACTGATTTTATGTTTAGATAATACAGGCTATCAGAACCTTACTACCCTTATCTCGAAAGCTTACTTACGTGGGCACATTAATGGTAAACCGCAGTTAGATCATGAATGGTTGGTCGAGCATCATGCCGGTTTAATTTTGTTGTCCGGCGGTAAGGATGGGCTAATCGGTAAAGCCTTGCTAAAAGAAAACCCGCAAAGTGTGCAACAGTTGGTGAGTTTTTATCAGCAGTACTTTCCAGATCGCTATTATCTGGAGCTGATTCGAACCGGTCGACCTGACGAAGAACGTTATATTCAAAAAGCCATCCAACTGGCCGAGTTAGCACAGCTACCGGTGGTAGCGACCAACGAAGTCGTCATTTTAAAAGCCAGCGATTTTGCTGCGCATGAAATTCGAGTGGCGATCCATGATGGTTTTACCTTAGATGATAAGCGCCGTCCGAAAAACTATTCAGAACAACAATACCTTCGTAGCAGCGAAGAAATGCAGCAGCTGTTTGCCGATATCCCGGAAGCGCTTGAAAACAGTGTTGAAATTGCTAAGCGCTGTAATGTCACTATTCGTCTGGGTGAATATTTTTTGCCGGCCTTTCCAACCGGTGGTTTATCGGATGCTGATTTTCTTGTGCTTAAATCTCGTGAGGGCTTAGAGCAGCGGTTACTGCAATTATTTCCTGATGAGCAATTGCGAGCAGACAAGCGCCCCCCTTATGATGAGCGCCTGCAAATCGAACTGGATGTAATTAACCAGATGGGTTTCCCCGGCTACTTTTTGGTAGTAATGGAATTTATCCAGTGGAGTAAAGATAACGATATTCCGGTTGGACCCGGCCGCGGCTCAGGCGCTGGTTCCTTGGTCGCTTACGCCTTAAAGATTACCGATTTAGATCCTTTGGAATTTGACCTACTATTTGAACGTTTCTTAAACCCAGAGCGGGTGTCAATGCCGGATTTTGACGTCGATTTCTGTATGGATCGTCGTGACGAGGTAATAGAACATGTCGCCCATATGTATGGCCGTGAGGCGGTATCACAAATTATTACCTTTGGTACCATGGCGGCGAAAGCCGTTATTCGTGACGTAGGCCGGGTGCTGGGGCATCCTTATGGTTTTGTCGATCGTATTTCTAAGCTGATCCCGCCCACACCGGGGATGACATTGGAGCAAGCTTTTAAAGAAGAGCCGCGCTTACCAGAATTGTATGATGCCGACGAAGAAGTACGCGATCTTATCGATATGGCGCGGCAGCTGGAAGGGGTAACCCGAAACGCCGGTAAACACGCCGGAGGTGTGGTAATAGCCCCAACCAAGATCACCGATTTCTCACCGCTTTACTGTGACGAGCATGGTCTAAATCCAGTAACCCAGTTTGACAAAAACGATGTGGAATACGCCGGTCTGGTCAAGTTTGACTTCTTAGGCTTACGTACGCTCACTATTTTGCAGTGGGCGCTAAATATGGCCAACGCCCGCCTGCAAAAGGAAGGCAAATCGCCTGTCGATATCAACAGTATTCCATTGGATGATCGATATAGCTTTCAGGTACTAATGCGCGCCGATACTACAGCAGTTTTCCAGCTGGAATCGCGCGGTATGAAAGATCTGATCCGCCGCCTGCAGCCCGACTGCTTTGAAGATATGATTGCACTGGTAGCACTGTTTCGACCAGGGCCGTTGCAGTCGGGGATGGTTGATAACTTTATTGATCGTAAACGTGGTCGTGAAGAAATCTCTTACCCCGATGCCACTTGGCAGCATGAGTCGTTAAAACCTATTCTGGAGCCGACCTACGGTATTATTCTTTACCAAGAACAGGTTATGCAAATTGCTCAGGTACTATCCGGTTACTCCTTAGGTGGTGCAGACTTATTGCGCCGCGCTATGGGTAAGAAAAAACCAGAAGAAATGGCTAAGCAGCGTGATACCTTTCAGGAAGGCGCGGCCAAAAACGGTATTGATCCCGAATTAGCGATTAAAATCTTCGACCTAGTAGAAAAATTTGCGGGTTATGGTTTTAACAAATCGCATTCTGCTGCTTACGCCTTGGTGTCTTATCAAACACTCTGGATGAAAGCACATTTTCCCGCTGAATTTATGGCGGCGGTTATGTCGGCGGATATGGATAACACCGACAAAATTGTGACACTGGTGGATGAATGCGAACGCATGAAGCTCACCTTAATTCCACCAGATGTTAATACCGGGCAGTATAAGTTTACGGTTAATGAGCAAGGCCATATTGTTTATGGTATTGGTGCTATCAAGGGGGTCGGTGAGGCGCCTATTGAAG
>CAZNXI010000048.1:0-787 GCA_964577005.1 uncultured Rheinheimera sp. | reverse complement strand
GATCATCGAAGCGCGCAGCCAAAGTGGTGAATTTAGTGATTTGTTTGACTTTTGTGCTAAGGTAGACCTGAAACGCTTAAATAAGCGGGTGATGGAAAAGTTAATCTTGTCTGGTGCTATGGATAGGTTAGGTCCAGCGCTTGATCAACAGCAGCATGCTGGCCCCGTTCGTGCCATTTTAATGGCCAACTTAGAAGAAGCGATGAAAGCGGCAGAGCAACACGCTAAAGCACTGGCGGTGGGTCAAGATGATCTCTTTGGGTTGTTAGCTGGCCCTGATGAGTCGGCGGCCAGTCAAAGCTTTAAATTAGTTCCTTTATGGCCTGATGATGTGTGGTTGGAAGGCGAGCGAGAAACCTTAGGGCTTTATCTTACTGGTCACCCGATCAATCGCTATCAATATGAAATCAAGCACTATGTCAATTGTCGGTTAGTTGATTTACAACCCACCAAAAAAGATCAAAGTGTGCAGGTTGCAGGATTGGTGGTTGCCGTTCGTATTATGATTAATAAAAAAGGACGGCGCTGGGGCATCGTGACCTTAGATGACAAATCCGCAAGACTTGACGTGCGGTTTTTCCCTGAACAGCTGGAAAATTTCGAACATTTGCTACAAAAAGACCGGATTTTACTGGTTAATGGACAGGTCAGCTTTGATGATTTCAATGGTGGCCTTACAATGTCCGGCCGCGATGTCAGCGAAATTACCGCAATGCGCGAGAAATCGTTGAAATCACTTAATGTTACCGTAGAATCTTCGCAGATAGATGATAACTATTTGCAGAAA
>CAZNXI010000047.1:1415-18067 GCA_964577005.1 uncultured Rheinheimera sp. | reverse complement strand
ACTAAGGTGCTGATTAAGGTTTTTTTCATGCTAATGATCCTGGCTTTATAAGGAAAGTGCCCAAATGATAACCTGTTAAAGTAAACTAGGTAACGTTTAAACCGTAAAGTAACCCCGAAGAGTGTAACAAAATGTGAGGGCGCTGATGTCGCAATTCAAGCTAAACCATTATCCATCTTTTCACACAACGGATCTGGAGATCCTCGACAAAACCACGGTTTTTCAAGGTTTCTTTCGGATCGAGCGTTGGCAGCTTAAACATAAATTATTTGCCGGGGGCTGGAGTGCACCTGTTACAAGAGAAATTTTTGAGCGAGGCCAAGCGGTGGCAGTGCTACCTTACAATCCGATAACAGACGAAGTCGTCCTAGTTGAGCAGTTTCGGGTGGGTGTTGTTGAGCATGGTCGTAGTCCGTGGTTACTTGAAGTGATTGCCGGAATGATTGAGCGTGGTCAGAACCCTGAAGAGACCGCTATTCGTGAAGCTGAAGAGGAAGCGGGTTTGCACTTAACTGAGCTCTGGCCTATGTTAAGCTACTATTCTAGCCCTGGTGGCAGTACTGAAAAAATCAGTTTGTTTTTAGGCCGATTAACACAGCCGGTAACCAACGGGATTTTTGGTTTAGCGACAGAACACGAGGATATCAAAATGCATGTCATGCCAAGAAAATTAGCTATGCAATTGTTGGCACAGCAGCAAATAGATAATGCCGCTACCGTTATTGCTTTACAGTGGTTGGCGCTTAACCAAGAGCAGGTGCAACAGCGCTGGGGAACTGACCTTGCTTAAAGCGACTTACGCACCTAAAGTCACCGACTTTCTGAGCCTGTGCGAGCGAAATTATGCCGCTTTACGCCGCTTATTGCCGCAGCACCTAGAGGTAGGTCAGCACGTTTTTATCAAGCTTGCTGAGCAAGATGTCTATGTTGTTAGCATGCTAGCGGTTGCCCCTTTTACAACTCGGATTCAAATTGAACTGAAGAGCGGACGACAACGTTTCTTCCAACCGAGTTTTGATGTGCAGCTTTATCATGATGCGCGCTTGGCAGAGGTGGTTCGTGTACAACATCAATGGCGCTTTGCGGCGCTCTATCCCTATCCAAATAAAACGATGTCTCAGCCTGATGAAAAGCGGCAGATAAACTTATTGCTCAAAGACTGGCTGCATTTATGTAAGCAGCAGGGTAAGTGTCAGTTAGATACCTAAAGTTGCGTACTGGGTGTCGATAACGATTTTTTTCATTTTAGGTTAGAATGCGGCAAGTCTTGATTTAACAGTCTTAATTCATCCTATGCAAGAAGTTGTTTATTTACATGGTTTTGCCAGTTCTAGTCGTTCAGAAAAAGCGGTGTTAACACAGCAGTATTTCCAAAACCTGCCCGAGGTTAAATTTCGTGCATTGGATTTACCCTACACGCCGAATGAAGCGATGTCAGCACTGGAAGCGCAGTTAGCCGTGCCGCCCACCGCCATTATTGGCAGTTCTTTAGGCGGCTTTTTGGCCACCGTGTTGGCTGAGCGCTTTGGTTGCCGTGCCTGTTTAATAAATCCCGCAGTAGCACCGCATAAGGTCTTAGCACAGCACCTAGGCACCTATGAACATCCCGTGTTACAGCAGCGTTATCAGGTCGAATTAGCTCATATGTCGCAGCTAGAGAGGTTAATGCCGCACACTTTACGCGATGCCAACCAATATTTAGTGCTTTTGCAAACGGGTGATGAGGTGTTAGATTATCGGCAAGCTGTAGCTTATTATCAGGGTGCTAAGGTGCAAGTGGTGCAAGGCGGTGATCATAGCTTTGTTGGCTATCAGCACTATCTACCGCAAATTGCCCAATTTTGTCTGCAAGCATAACAGGAAGCAAAAAATTTCATATGACAGAACAACTTTACAATGCCGAATCTATAGAGGTGTTAACCGGCCTGGAGCCGGTACAGCGTCGTCCCGGGATGTATACTGATACCACTCGTCCAAATCACTTAGCGCAGGAAGTTATTGATAATAGCGTTGATGAAGCCTTAGCTGGACATGCTGATCTGGTGCAAGTGATTTTACATGATGATCACTCTATCGAGGTGATTGATAACGGCCGTGGTATGCCGGTGGATATTCATCCTGAAGAAGGGGTATCTGGCGTTGAGCTGATCATGTGTCGTTTGCATGCCGGTGGTAAATTCTCTAACAAAAACTATCAGTTCTCAGGTGGTTTGCATGGCGTCGGCATCTCGGTAGTTAATGCGTTATCAAGTCGAGTAGACGTCAGTATTCGTCGTGATGGTCAGGTGTATGAAATTGCTTTTGAGCACGGTAATAAGGTCAGTGAACTGGCAGTAACGGGTACCGTGGGTAAACGTAATACCGGTACTCGGGTCCGCTTCTGGCCAACCCCTTCCTATTTTGATTCGCCTAAGTTTTCGGTAAGTCGCTTGCTGCATGTGTTAAAAGCCAAAGCAGTATTATGTCCGGGATTGACCGTTAAGTTTGACGATAAGGTTAATCAACAACAGTATCAATGGTGCTACGAAGCGGGCATTAAAGATTACCTAGCAGAAGCCGTACAACAGTTAATCGCTATACCCGAGCAGCCCTTTGTTGGGCAGTTTTCTGCGACAACGGAAGCAGTAGAGTGGGCATTACTTTGGTTACCCGAAGGTGGTGAGTTGGTCACCGAAAGCTATGTTAACCTTATTCCGACCGCACAAGGTGGCACTCACGTAAATGGCTTGCGTCAGGGCTTGCTGGAAGCGATGCGTGATTTTTGTGAGTTTCGTAACTTATTACCGCGTGGTATTAAACTGTCGCCAGAGGATATCTGGGATCGCTGTGCCTATGTGCTCTCACTAAAAATGCAGGATCCCCAGTTTGCAGGACAAACCAAAGAGCGTTTGTCGTCGCGGCAATCTGCGGCTTTTGTAACGGGTATTGTCAAAGATGCCTTTAGTTTATGGTTAAACGAGCATACCGATATTGCGCTGGCGTTAGCCGATTTCTGTATCAACAATGCCCAAAAACGTTTAAAAGCTGCCAAGAAGATCATTCGTAAGAAAGTGACCTCTGGGCCCGCATTACCCGGCAAACTAGCAGATTGCTCCGCTCAGGATTTAGCGCGAACAGAACTGTTTTTAGTTGAAGGTGATTCTGCCGGCGGTTCTGCTAAGCAAGCGCGGGATCGCGAGTTTCAGGCGGTGATGCCACTACGTGGCAAAATCCTCAACACGTGGGAAGTGGAATCGGGGCAAATTTTAGCATCACAAGAAGTTCATGATATCTCGGTAGCCATTGGTATTGATCCAGACTCTGTCGACTTATCCGCATTACGCTATGGCAAAATTTGTATTCTGGCCGATGCCGATTCTGATGGTTTACATATTGCCACCTTATTATGTGCGCTTTTTATGCGACATTTCCGCCATCTGGTTGAACAGGGCCACGTTTATGTTGCTATGCCACCGCTTTACCGCATTGATATTGGTAAGGATGTGTATTATGCGCTTGATGAAGAAGAAAAAAATGGTATTCTCGACCGTATAGAAGCGGAGAAAAAGCGCGGTAAAATTAACGTACAGCGCTTTAAAGGTTTGGGTGAAATGAACCCATTACAACTGCGTGAGACGACCATGGATCCTAATACTCGGCGTCTGGTGCAGTTAACCATCGATGATGCGGCACAGACCATGGAACTTATGGATATGTTGTTGGCAAAAAAACGTGCCACGGATCGCCGAGATTGGCTGGAGCTGAAAGGTGACCGTGCCATTATCGCTTAATGGGCACAAGTGCCGATATCATGATAAAGGAGCGATGCGTGAAAACAGTATTTATCATCTTTTTGATGCTCGCTGCCTTTAATAGCTCGGCTGCATCAACTAAAGAAATGCCAGAGTGGTTAGTGCAGGTTGCGGCAAAAAAACATCAGGCGCCTGAGCAGATGCTCAGTATCTTGGAAGCGAATCAAGCGGAATTTGCCAATTTAACGGCAGAGCAGCAAGCATTTTGGTTGAATCAACAAGCGGCAGTATTAAGCTACCTTGGCCGCTATCAAGAACAACAAAACGCCGCACTACAAGGGTTAAACTTGTTAGGTGATAGCAGTATTTCCCTTAAGGCTGAACTGATGTTTGAGTTAGGTTATGCTCGGGAAATGCAATTAGCTTTATCGGAAGCCTTAAGTTGGTATCAGCAGGGATTGGCTTTAGCAAAAGAATTGGCTGAGGAAAAGCTGCAAGTTAGGGGGATGATTAATATTGCCGCTATCGACTCGATGCAAGATCGTGATCAACAAGCCTTACAAACGCTGAAGCAAGCCTATAGCAAAGCGAAAGTGCTCAACGATAAAGAAGTCTTGGCAGAAGTTAATGCCCAGTTAGGGTTAATGTACTCGGCGTTAAGTTTTGAACAGGAAGCCCAAGAGTTTTTAGAGCAAGCACTCGCACTGTATGCGGAACTGGGATGGCAGAAAAATCATGTCACGGTTTTGTATAATCTCGCCAGAAATTATAGTTATTTAGAAAATTTTGAGCGAGCGTTACAAAGCTATGAGTCTATGCTGCAATCGGCATTGAAGGAGCAAGATGTATTAAATTTATATTATGCCTATAGTGGTTTAGCGATCACCAGTAATGAAATGGGTCGGCCACAAGTGGCACTAAACTATATGCAAAAAGCAGAAGAATACCTCGATGTCATTCAGTCAGATTATTATCTAGCGGGCCATCATTACGAAAAAGCCTTGATCTATCAGGCGTTACAACAAAATACCCAAGCCATGCAACAGCTGCTGTTAGCAGAAGAGCATTATGAAAAGCTTGAAGACAAAGAATCTGGCAATATGTTATTGGCGCTACATTTACTCAAAGCAGAGTTATTGGCTGAACAGGGGCAATACGAGCGCGCTTATCAGCAATTGTTTGAATTTGTTTATGGTTTCCAGCAGTTCCGCGATAAGGAAAATGAGCTGGCATTAGCAAAAGCGCGGATGGCCTTTGAAGCTGAACGCGATGTTGCTAAACAGAGTTTGCTTGAGCAAGAATATCAGTTGAAAGCACTACAATTGGCGGAAATTGCTCATCAAAAACAAATTCAATGGATGTGGATGGCGATGCTAGTCGTATTGGGGGTAATCCTAATCGCGACACTGTTATTACTTCGCACCAGCAAACGTAACCCGCCCCGCCCATCCACCACGCTTTAACAGGAACAGGCATGACAGAGACTGTACTTTTAGCCGATGGCACCGAACAGCTGCCATTGCGGCGTTTTACCGAAGACGCTTATTTAAACTACTCGATGTACGTTATTATGGATCGGGCCTTGCCTCACATAGGGGATGGCTTAAAGCCAGTGCAACGGCGTATCGTTTATGCCATGTCAGAGCTGGGGTTGTCACATCTAGCAAAATATAAAAAATCGGCTCGTACCGTGGGGGATGTACTCGGTAAATTTCATCCGCATGGCGACTCTGCGTGTTATGAAGCGATGGTGCTAATGGCACAACCTTTTTCTTATCGGTATCCCTTAGTTGATGGCCAGGGTAACTGGGGTGCGCCAGACGATCCTAAATCCTTCGCGGCTATGCGTTATACCGAAGCAAAGCTATCGCGTTTTAGCGAAGTTTTATTATCAGAGCTGGGTTCTGGCACAACGGATTGGGTTCCCAATTTTGACGGTACCTTAGAAGAACCTAAGGTACTACCCGCTCGCTTGCCGCATATCTTATTAAATGGCATCACCGGTATTGCTGTAGGCATGGCGACTGATATTCCGCCGCATAATGTGCGTGAAGTGGTGAATGCCTGTGCCGTACTGTTAGATAATCCGCAAGCAAACATGGCCGATGTTATGCAGCATGTTAAAGGCCCGGATTATCCCACTGATGCAGAGATTATTTCGTCAGCCGCCGAGATCGCCGCTATTTACAGCACGGGCCGTGGCAGTATCAAAATGCGCGCTATTTACCAGCAAGAAGATGGCGATGTGGTGATTACCGCGTTACCGCATCAGACCTCGGGTGCCAAGATCCTGGAGCAAATTGCAGCACAGATGCAAGCCAAAAAGCTCCCTATGGTCAGTGATTTACGCGATGAATCGGATCATGAAAATCCAACACGCATTGTCATCGTGCCGCGCTCTAATCGGATTGATGTTGAACAGCTGATGCAGCATTTATTCGCCACCACGGATCTGGAAAGAAGCTATCGGGTCAATTTAAATATCCTGGGGATGGATCATCGGCCAAAGGTACGCAACTTGTTGGAAATTCTCACCGAGTGGTTGAGTTTCCGGCGTGATACGGTGCGACGTCGTTTGCAGTATCGTTTAGATAAAGTCTTGGATCGCTTACACGTATTGGCGGGTTTGTTGATTGCATTTTTGAATATCGACGATGTGATCCGCATTATTCGTACCTATGATGAGCCAAAGCCTGAGTTAGTGGCATTTTTCGGTATTACCGAGCGGCAAGCAGAAGCGATTTTAGAATTAAAACTGCGTCATTTAGCCAAGTTAGAAGAAACGAAAATTCGTGCCGAGCAAGATGAGCTCAGTAAAGAGCGTGATAAGTTACAAGCTATTTTGGGATCGGAGAAAAAACTGACCAAACTGATCCGCGACGAATTGCTAGCGGATGCGCAAAAATATGGTGATGATCGCCGCAGTCCTATCGTCCAGCGGGAAGAAGCCAAGGCACTGACTGAAAAAGAGCTGTTACCCAGCGAGGCTGTAACGGTTGTCTTGTCAGAAAAAGGCTGGGTGCGTTGTGCTAAAGGGCATGATGTGGACGGTAACGCCTTAAGCTATAAAGCGGGCGATGCCTTTAAAGCCTTAGCCAAAGGTCGCTCTAATCAGCAAGCGGTGTTTATTGATTCTTCAGGCCGTAGTTTTGCCACCGAAGCGCATGAGCTACCGTCGGCACGGGGACAAGGCGAGCCATTGAGCGGACGCTTTACCATTGTTGCCGGTGAGACTATTGAGCATGTGTTAATTGCTGACGAAAAACAAACCTTACTGCTCGCCACGGATGCTGGCTATGGCTTTGTGGCAGAGTTTAATGATTTACTTAGTCGGAATAAAGCCGGTAAAGCGGTATTAAGTTTACCGGTTGGCGCTAAAGTATTACCGCCGGTGACCGTTGCCTCACCAGAAACAGATTTATTGCTGTGTATTTCTAACGAAGGGCGTATGTTAATGTTCCCCGTTGCCGAGTTACCTAAGCTCAGTAAAGGTAAAGGCAATAAACTGATGTCAATTCCGTCGGCGCGCGCAGCCAGTCGAGAAGAATACGTCTGTTTACTGGCGGTGGTGCCGGCGGATGGCAGTGTCACCTTGGTGGCCGGAAAGCGTAAACTGAATCTGAAAATGACGGATTTACAGCATTATCAAGGTGAACGTGGCCGTCGTGGTAATAAATTGCCGCGAGGATTGCAGCGCATTGACGAAATTATTGTGAATGGTCAGAGTGATCAAACCAGCCAACCGACGGAATAGCGTTATACTCGCCTCCTTCTAGTATTTGGGGTTTCTAATTAAACTAAACTTAAGGTGCTTATTGCTAATAGCAAAGCACCTGGGTTTAGCGGGCAGGCAAGGGGCGAGTTGTGATTGCTGTTGTACGTTTAATTTTATTAGTAGTGTTTTTTCTAAGCAGCACCGTGGCAGGCTTAATAGTATGTATTTGTCGGCCATTTCATCCTAATAACGTTGCGCTTTTTAGCAAATGGTACGGCAAGGTGTCTTGGATCTTAGGGATTGAAGTGGAGATTCGTCGTGACCCGGCGATCCAAAGCGGCGAGCCTTATGTCTATATCGCTAATCATCAGAATAATCTTGATTTGTTTACCTTAAGCGGCTCAGTGTTACCCCGCACCGTGACCATTGGTAAAAAAAGCCTGAAATATATCCCGTTTTTTGGTCAGCTCTATTGGTTAAGCGGTAATATTTTGATTGATCGCGATGACAAAACCAAAGCATTAAATACCATGCTGGCTGCCGCAGAGCGCATAGCTAATCAAAAGATCTCTGTTTGGATGTTTCCTGAAGGAACCCGCAGTTATGGTCGGGGGCTACTTCCTTTCAAAATGGGCGCTTTTCATATTGCCCTAGAGGCCAATGTGCCACTTATTCCGGTTTGTATGAGTTCAACCCATCACCAGTTTAAGCTGAATCGTTGGCGCAATGGCAAAGTGATTATTCAGATGTTAGCGCCAGTCGTCTTAACTAAAGACGAAAATTTACGGCAATTTGCTAAAAATATGCGCCAACAGATGGCGGCACAAATTCAGCAGCTTGATGCTGAGCTTGGTAACGACTACACTTCGCAGCAAATACAGCCAACAGAGTAAAATTATGGAAAACTGGAAAGAATTTACTGAAGAAACCATTGCCGCCTTGATGGAAGATGGCAGCGATCCTGATGCACTTTATACCATTGAGCATCACTTTTATGATAAAGACTTTAACAAGCTGGAAAAGCTTGCCGTCGAGTTGTTCAAACTCGGTTATGAAGTGACTGACGCTGAAGAAGTGGAATTTGAAGATGGCGACAGTGCTTGGGTATTTGATGCTATTTGTGAGCAATCGCTTGATGGCGCTGCTATTACTGCCGATGCGATCAATTTAGAAGCCTTAGCGCAAAAACATCAGGTAGAATATGATGGCTGGGGCACTTACTTTGAAGGCGATGAAGACGGCGTGGAATGGGAAGATGACGATACAGAAGAGTAATTCTCTGCTCTGACGTTGTTTCGTTTTGCTATTTTGTTATGCAAATGGCAGCCGCTACACTATATTGTATGGATACAAGATCAGCAATGAGCGGTTGCCTGCATGAAGCAGTTTTTATTTCTTTTTCTGCTGAGTACTAGTTCAGCGGTATATGCTGAAACCAATGTTCAAGCCACTTTAGATGAAGCTGAAGACTATTTAGTCGTTAACCCAGCACGAACGCTTGCGTTATTAACCCCTCTTGCCCTGTCTGATGACGTCCCTGATGCGCTAAAGTTGCGTCGGTATATTCTGATCAGTCGGGCGGCGGTATTGACTAATCGCTTAGATGAACTGATTCAAGCCGTTGAGGCCACCTTTCGCTATACCGAAGATCCCTTCTTTCAACAGTCCTTAACGCCAATTAGTAGTGGTTTAGGGATCTGGTTGCGACGAAATCAGTATCTTGCTGAAGCGAGGCTCAGTTTTCAATGTGCTATGCAGCATGCTGCTACGGATCGGCAAAAACTTACCTTACTAAATAGTCTAGGTTTAGTCGCTCGACAGCTGAACGACTTTGACGAAGCAACGGCCATTTTTGAACAGCTTTTAGTGTTAGCTGAGCAGCATCAGCAACCCCAGCTAGTCGCTATGGCCTATAACAATTTGGGTTTGCTTGCCTTTGATCAGGCCCAATTTACTGCGGCTGAACCCTTGTTTCGTCAATCTTTAAAACAATACCAAAAGCTTAATCACCGATCCGGAAAAATTTCTGCTGGGATTAATCTGTTATTTGTTTTTCTGATGCAAAACGAACGGATTAACTTTGAACGGCTGTTTAGCCCGACGCAAACCCTGACCACACACTTCCCGAACGAGGCTAAGCAGGCACTTTTACTGTGGTTGGAGTTACGTTTCCAACAGCGGCAAGGGAATTTATTGGCGGAGACACAGAAACAAGCGTTGGTGGCAGCTTTTACAAAGTTAGAAGATCGCAAAGTACAGCAACATGTGTTGCAGTATTTAGCCCCCTTGATGGGGCTAAATACCGAGGAATTGATCCCAATTAGTCAACCAGAAAAGCGTTTTCAACGCCCGTGGTTTGAGTATATTGAAAGCTGCGCGCTGTTTAATGCCACGCAGGCTAAAGAAGCTTAAAGTCAGCGTTCTGCTTTAACGCTAACATTAGCCGGCGCCCAGTCGATTCAGCAAACGATCTTTAAGCTGATCTTGCAAATTACCCATCTTGGCCCCTAATAAACTTTCTAGCTGCGCTTCTATCGCTTTACCTTCGCTTTCTTGCTGCTGTAACAGGCTTAGCCATGCTTGCTGTGCCCCAAGTTGCTCTGTTAAACGGCTATTTAAGTCTGCACGCAGTTGCGTTTGGAGCTGGGCTATTTTTTGTTTTGCTTCGCCGAGCAGGGCATCTCCGAGCATCCGATCTAATGCAGAGCGTACTGTAACTTGTGGATTGGATATGACCCCTTCGGCCAACACATCAAAGGGGATTTGGCTTTGTTGATTGAGCAGGTTGACTAAAGGATCAAGGTAGCGATTGCCTGTTTGTGCAAAGTTAGCATTTTTTAACAGCACCTTAGCTTGCTGTTTTAGCTGGTCATCCGTCAGTTTAAGCGAACCGTTGGCACTTAATAATCCTGCTAATAAGGTCAGCGCATTTTGCTCGCCACCTAAGGTTACCTGTTCCAACGCCATACCCTCTAACTGCCAGCTGAGGTTAGTTATCATCTGGTCGAGAATGGCAAAATCGCCGTTTAATTGCAAGGTGTTAAGCTTAGGTAAGCCTTTAACATCTAACTTAAAGCGTGTCGCCACGTTATTAATCAGCTGATGCTGCGTGGTGATATCTTGCATGGTGATCGTACTTTCGGTTCCGGCCAGCAATAAATGCAATTTAGCATTTTTCACCCAAAAGTTAGGATAAGGCTGATTGGGATCCAGCGGTTTCGCTGGTGCTGGTTCGCCTGCTTGTTGCAGATAAGGTTTGGCTAGTTGATAAAGCGCTTCGAGCTTTTGAATTTCCTTAGCCCAAATATCACCCAACAAAATTTGAAAAATAGGGGCGAGACCACCCTCTTGAATATTGGCTAATTGTTGCAGTTGTTGCCAATCTTGCTCTGCTGCTTGACGCACGGCTTGAACCGCCGCAGTTAAACTGTCGCGACTCTGCGTTAAGCTTTGCTGCATGGCGCGCAGTTGATCCCATTCTGCTTTAACCTGTTGTTGTAATGCATTGAACTGTTGGGTTTTCGCCGCTAAATCAGCCGCATCTGTTATCCGGCTTTCTGTTAGTGCTTTAATGTTAGTTTGTAATTCTGCTAGCTTAGTGGCATCAGGTAATTGCTGGCGGAGTTGCTGCAATTGTTGTTGCTGAGTCAGAGCGAGTTGTTTTAATTTTTCACCTTGCTGCACTGTTTGCAGATTGGCTCTTGCCATGATGTCTGCTGCCGTGGGTAGCTCTACTTGCAATAAGCTGGCAAGATCTAAGGCGTTATCATTGGCAACGGGGGGGCGATAAACCTTACCCGGTTGTTGTCTGGCGCTACCGTAAGCCAATTCGGTAATCTCTAACTCTTCAACGATATAATAGCCTTTTAACGCGGGCCAAGGATCTACTTTGGCATAAGCCTTTGCAAAGCTTAGGCTGTTAAATGCCGGTTTCGCAGGGTCGGTGAGTTGTACGCCGCTAATTTGCAATGAGACCGGCATTAAGCGCAATGACACACGATCCACATTGACCTCTGCGCCAGTCACGGTTTCTAGCTCGCTAATCAGTACATTTTTGATCAGGGTATTAGCAAGCAACCAGCCAATCAGTAATAACGTAACTAAGCTAACAGGCAAGAGCCAAAGTAGTTTCTTCATCAGAATATCCTTATTAAAAGTCATTGAGAGACAAGGTATAGCCTAATTAGTTTAAAGCAAAATGACCAGGCATACAGGTTTTAGCTATTTTTAATTGCGTTTTTGAGCGATTGCGACCAATTACAGCTGGTTGCGGTGAAACTGCATGTCAGCAAAGGCAGGAGTGTTTATGCTATTTACAGTTAAGGAAAGCGAGAGGTGTTATGCGCGTTTTTAGTGTCGTGTTAAGTCTATTCTTAGTAGGTTGCAAACCGGCGCCAGAGCCTGAGCAGATGGTACAGCGCGATCCGGCCTGGTTAGATGCCCGCAGTGCGCAGCAAGCGCTTGCTGCCAAAGAACTCACTAGCGAACAACTCGTCAGGCATTATCTGCAACAAATTGCCGAACATAATACCCAAGGACATCAGTTGCATGCCATTACTGATATTAATAACTCGGCGATTTTGCAAGCCCAGCAACTTGATAAAGAAAGAGCCGCCGGGCAGCTGCGTTCTTCGTTACACGGTTTACCTGTGGTACTAAAAGCTAATATTTCTACTGCCGATGCAATGCCTACTACAGCAGGTGCCTTAGCCTTAAAAGGACATTTAACGCCTAGCGATGCGCAATTAGTGGCACAGTTACGCGCCGCTGGCGCGGTGATTTTAGCCAAAACCAATTTATCGGAGTGGGCTAATTTTCGGGGGGGAAATTCAGCCAGTGGTTGGTCGGCACTCGGCGGGCAAACGCGTAATCCGCATCTGTTAAGCCATACCCCCTGTGGTTCTAGCTCGGGTTCTGCCGTGGCCGTAGCGGCCGATCTGGCGTTATTGGCAGTAGGCACGGAAACCGATGGCTCTATTATGTGTCCGGCTGCCATTAACGGTATTGTCGGGATTAAGCCGACTCGTGGCGCGGTGTCTGGTGAAGGTATTATCCCTATTGCCAGCGCGCAAGATATTGCTGGGCCAATGGCCAGACGCGTCTATGATGCTGCGCTGTTATTAGAGGCCATGTTAACGCCTGCCGCACGACAGCAAATTCCGGCTTCATTAACGGCTGCCGCGTTACAGCCTGCCAATAGTGGCAAAGTATTATTAGTCAGAGCTTTTGATGAGCGTGAGCCTGCGTTTGTCGACATTCTAGATAAAACCGCTCTGTTGCTGCGTGCCGCCGGTATTGAGGTGATTGAAACCAGCGACTGGTCGCTGCCGTCGGCCTTATACCAAGCGGAGTTTCAGGTGTTGTTGTATGAGTTTGCGCGGGAGTTGCCGCAGTGGCTAACTGCGTATGAAGTGCCTGCAAGCGTCAATACCTTGCAAAAGATTATTGCTTTTAATCAGGCCCGAGGGCAGGAAGCCTTAGGTTTTTTTGGTCAAGAATATCTGGAGCAAGCTGCCGCCATTGACTTAGCAGAGGCACAAGCAGGCTATCAGCAAGCACTGCAACAAAGCCGCGCCTTGGCAGAAACTGCACTTAACGCCTATTTACAACACGGCTTTAGTGCGATTATTTTACCTTCTTATGGCCCTGCTTGGCCTATTGATCATGTTAAGGGTGATCGCTTTAATTTTGGTACTTCAACCGCAGCGGCCGTGGCGGGATATCCTTCGATTACCTTGCCAGGGGGCATTAAAGATCACTTACCGTTAGGTTTAAGTGTGGTGGGTTTACCTTGGTCAGAGCCGGAGTTGTTACGCTATGCTGCCTTGCTAGAACAGCAATTGGCGGCGTATCAGCGTCCACGCTTTGTGGCTGCGGCTGAATAACAAAAGCTAAAATGCAGCTTGACTCTAGTGTAAGGCAAGAGTGCATAATAGCTGGTGATTTTGGGGAATAAGAGCAACCGCATGTTAAGCACCTTGGTACAACGCCAAAAAATCTGGATTATGCCGCTGTTAATCAGCATGGCATTTTCTTGGTGCTTTATGCTGTGTCAAAATCTAGCGCAGGCAAGTACTCACTTACCCAGCGATAGCGCTTTGCCGCAACAAGTTCTGGTTACGCCTCCCTGCCATAGCCAGTTCGTCGAGATTACTGCCGAATCAAACACCGCTGAGTCAAATACCGCTGCACTGAGCAGTGAACCTTGCAGTGGTTGTGAGCATCATGCTGCTGCGGCTGCTGAGAGCGTTACTCTCGTTTTGGTTGCTGTATTAATCAGCTGGCTAGGTTTGACAGTATATGACCTGCCGGCCACGACTATTCCTGCCATTGCTTTAGCAACACCGCCTCCGCGCACAGCCGTTCCGTTATATTTAGGAAAAAACCTGCTGTTAATTTAAGCCTTTACTGCACTCTATTGGGTCCGGCAATGCTGCCGGTGTATTGAGTTTTGGTAAAGGTTTTAATGTTATGCGAAATGTTGCTGTTAGTCATATTGCCCGGTCTTACTCGGTTGTGCGCCATTGGTGTGTCAGCCCGCCGCAGAATAGGTTAGCCTTAGTGTGTAGCCTGATGTTACCGCTACTAGCCACTGCCCCTGTTTTAGCGCAGCAGCATGGTCATAGTCATCCGCAGCCACACCAGCCTGATGCGACAAATAGCCTACAAGCCGATCCGTTAGCGGCGTTACAACCGCAGCCGCAATTTACCTGCTCCATGCATCCACAAATCCGCTTTAGCGATCCGCATGAGCGCTGCCCAATCTGTGGCATGGCGCTGATCCCCGTCGCAGTTGAAGATAATCAAAGCGGCAGCGCGGCGCAGGTCGAATTACGCTTAAGCCCCAGCGCCGCCGCCTTATTGCAAACTGCTGTGCTGCCAGTACGGCAGGCTGCCAGTACCCAGCGCGTCAGCTTACCCGGTACCTTAGTGGCCGATCAAAGCCGAGTCCAAACCATCAGCGCCTGGACCAGTGGCCGTATTGAACAGGCCTATGTTAACCGCACGGCGCAGCAGGTGCAGGCGGGGGAGCCGATGCTGGAAATTTTTAGCCCGGAGCTAATTGTGATCCAGCAGGAGCTGCTGCAAGCCAAGCAGTTATCGGCGCGAAGCAGTTTGCCAGCAGGCTCGACCTTAGATGGCGCGCGGCGGCGCTTACGTTTACTTGGCGTACCGGCCGTGCAAATTGAGCAGATCCTGCAGCGTGAGCAGTTACAGGATACGGTCACGGTCAGCGCACCGGTCAGCGGCATCGTTACCGAAAAATTTGTGAATCAGGGCGCTTATGTCAGTACCGGTCAGCCACTCTTTACCGTGCTGGCGCTGGATCAGCTATGGTTGGAGTTAGCCGCCTTTGAATCCCAATTGCCGTTACTTAAAGTCGGGCAGCAGGTAAAGGTCAGTGTCAAAGCCTTGCCGGGCGAAACGCTAACCGGCCGTATTGAGCTGATTGAACCTGAGTTAAATGTCGCCAATCGCACTGCCAAAGTGCGAGTGTTACTGGCGAATCCGGATGGCAGATTAAAGCCGGGTATGCTGGCGCAAGCCACTCTTCAGGCGGAGCTAGCCGAGAGCTTGTTAGTGCCAGCTTCAGCGGTACTGTTTACTGGCAAGCAGTCACTGGTGTATGTGCAGCCAGATCCGGCAGCGCCGCGCTATGAACCAAGGCAGGTCGAGCTTGGGCTGCGCTTAGGTGAAGAGTATCAGCTGTTATCCGGTGTGCAGGTCGGTGAGTTAGTGGTCACTCAGGGCGCTTTTCGGCTCGATAGCGAACTGCAAATTCGCGGCCTACCCAGTATGTTAAACCCGTCCGCCGCAGCGGGCGATAGCGCCCACTCAGTACATAACCATAGTATGGATGTAACAGCTTCATCGCAATCATCTCTGGCAGCAGTCAGCACTGTCGAAGCTGTGCCAAGCCCGGATGGTTTTGTGGTCCCCGCAGCCGCACAACATGAGTTGCTAGAGGCTTATCACCACGCTTACGAGGCCTTGGTGGCTGATGATTTAGCTAGCTGGCAGCAGGCAACCTTGGCCATGCAGCAAGCGGTAGCAGCAATTGATTGGCCAGCGCGTTTTCCTAGGGTGCTAAGTGCGTTAAATGCCGGTAGCGGTGAAATCATGGACATCACTGAGATTGAGCAAGCACGGACACTGTTCTACCGGCATAACCTTGGCCTACTGCGTTTTGCTGAGTTGGGGGTGCTGGCTGACGGCTGGTACGAAGCCTATTGCCCAATGGCACGAGATGGCGCAGGTGCCAGTTGGCTTCAGCGCGATGCAGTGCTGCGTAACCCCTATTTTGGTGCCATGATGCTGCGCTGCGGCGATATGGTGCGCCGTTTTGGGGCGGAGGAATAAAGCATGACTGCATCCTTGCCACCTGAAGTAGACCAAACCGCAAGCCAACAAGGCTTTGGCCGTTTTATCGCGCTGTTATTAGAGCAAAAGCTGCTGGTGTTTGTGGCCTGCATCATCCTACTGGTCATTGGGATCGGTGTCGCGCCCTTTGGCTGGCAGCATCAGCTGCCATTAAAGCCGGTAGCAGTGGATGCGATTCCGAATTTAGGCGAAAACCAGCAAATTGTGTTTGCCGATTGGCCGGGGCGCTCACCGCAGGATGTGGAAGATCAGCTGACCTATCCACTCAGCAGTGCCCTGATGGGCGTGCCAGGGGTAAAAGATGTGCGATCCTTGTCGATGTTTGGCTTTAGCAGCATCGCGTTGATCTTTGAAGAGGATATCGAGTTTTACTGGGCCAGATCGCGCATTTTGGAAAAACTGGCCAGCTTACCGGCTGATACCTTACCACCGGGTGTACAGCCAGCGCTGGGGCCAGATGCCACCGGCCTTGGGCAAATTTTCTGGTATACGCTGCAAGGGCAGGATCCGCAGGGAAAACCTGCTGGCGGCTGGCGCTTAGATGAGCTGCGCACCATTCAAGACTGGTATTTACGCAGTGGTTTACTTACAGCCGAAGGCATTAGCGAAGTGGCAGCGATCGGCGGCTATCAGCGGGAATATCAGGTCGAAGTTGATGCAAACTTGCTACGGCTTTACAACGTGACGCTAGAGCAAGTCACTGCCGCGGTAATGGCGGCGAACCTAGACGTTAGCGCTGGCAGCCGAGAGCTTAATGGTGTCGAATATCTGATCCGCGGCCAAGGTTTTGTTAAGCAGCTGGCCGATTTGGGACAGGCGGTCGT
>CAZNXI010000047.1:0-1405 GCA_964577005.1 uncultured Rheinheimera sp. | reverse complement strand
GCTGGGGCCGGACAATATACCGATTCGGGTGCAGGATGTGGCTAAGGTCAATTTTGGCCCAGCTGCGCGCCGTGGTGCGCTGGATGTGGCTGGCGCCGAAGCGGTGGGGGCGGTGGTTACCGTGCGCGAGGGCTATAACCCCAGACAAGCTATTCGCAATATCAAAACGCGGATCAGTGAACTGCGGGCCGGTTTACCGGCCAAAGCGGTAATTAATTGGGCGGATACCAGCGTAGCGCAAGTCAGCGACTTTGCCGCCGTACAGCAATTGCCACTGCCCAGCGCCCAGTTTACTGAGCAAAACGATAGCGTACAGCTCGCTTGGCGCAACTGGTTACAGCAACATCCAGCGCAGCATTGGCCTGACTGGTTAACGCTAAGCAAGATCGAATTAGTCCCGTTCTATGATCGTTCGATATTGATTGATGAAACGGTCGCCACCCTTGAAACAACGCTGACGTTACAGATCTTACTGACCAGCTTGGTTGTGCTCGCAGTACTGTGGCAGTTTAGAGCAGCACTGGCAGTGAGTTTAATGCTGCCCGTGACGGTGTTGGTTAGCTTTATTTTGATGCGTTACTTTGGGGTAGAAGCCAATATTGTCGCCTTAGCCGGGATTGCGATTGCCATTGGCACCATTGTCGATCTGGGTATTATTTTTACCGAGAATGTGTTGCAGCAACGGCAAGCTGCGCTGCAGCAGAGGCAAGGTTTTAATGCAGCGTTGGCGATCCAGCAAGCTGGGCGCGAGCTGGGGCCTGCCTTACTGACCGCCATTAGCACTACCGTGATTAGCTTTTTGCCGGTGTTTGCCATGACGGGCGCAGAGGGCAAACTATTCGGCCCGCTGGCCTATACCAAAACCTTTGTGCTGCTAGCCGCAGTGTTGCTGGCGGTAACTTTGCTGCCGGTGGTGTTGTATTGGCTGTTTGCCGCAGAGCCGGCGCGGCTACGTGCACTGCTGGCGCAAAAATGCCATAACCTGCTACCAGCGCGCTTGCAAACCATGCCCGCTATATTGCTGCGCCGTGCCCATGGCGTGTTAATGCTAGTGCTGTTATTGATGGTATTGCTTTGGTTGTCCCAGCTCTGGCTGCCGCTGGGGCCAGGTGCGGGCTTCTGGCATAACCTGCTATTTGTCAGTAGCTTATTATTGCTGGTGTTGGCAGTTTTCTGGCTATTCTGGCGACTGTATCTGCCACTGTTGCGGCTCTGCCTGCGCTTTAAGCTAACGTTTTTGTTGTTGCCACTGCTGGTGGTGTTAACCGGTCTGTCGATTTGGCTAGGTGCAGCGAAAGTGCTGCCAGGGCTAAGTCATGACAGTCAGCTGGCGCAGCGTTTTCCGGGGTTAAGCCGCGAGTTTATGCCAGCGCTGGATGAAGGGGCCTTTTTACTGATGCCGACG
>CAZNXI010000046.1:0-18305 GCA_964577005.1 uncultured Rheinheimera sp. | reverse complement strand
TGTATTAATTAAATGAGGTAATGAGCAATGAAAGTAACAGGTAATCAACAAAAACGTGTGTTATTAGTGATGTCATCGGTTGATGAAATGGGTATTAGTGGTAAACAAACAGGTACTTGGTTCCACGAGTTGGCAGCGCCGTATTACATCCTGACTGAGGCGGGATATGAAGTGGTGTTTGCATCTCCGAATGGTGGTGAAGCGCCGATCGATTTACTCAGTATGAAAGCCCCTTTCACCACTGAATATACCGCTCGCTTTTTACAAGATCCCGTAGCACTGTTTGCAGCCAAACATACCCGCAAGCTGCGTAACATCGATTACAGCACCTATGACGCGGTATTTTTCCCTGGTGGTTACGGCTTGCTGTGGGACTTAGCAGCCGACTCCTTTGTACTGAAGCTGATCCGTGATTTTTATGAAGCCGATCGGCCAATTGCCATGGTGTGTCATGCGCCAGCCATTTTACGTGATGCCAAGACATCCAACGGTGAATATCTGGTGAAAGGCCTGAACCTAACCGGCTTTAAAAATGCCGAAGATCAAGAAGTAGAGCTGCTGCACCACTTGCTGTTTTCATTGGAAGACGAGCTCAAAGGCCGCGGTGCCAACTATATCGCCAAAGCTAACTGGGAACCAAATGTCGTGATCGATGGCGCCCTAATGACTGGCCAAAGCCCAGCATCTGCTGAGCCTCTAGCTGTTGCACTGGCGCAGCGTTTAAAAGGCGCATAATACCGTCTGCCCCCGAGTTGAGCTGCGGGGGCCTTCCTTTTCTAATTTAGGACAGAAAATAATGAGCGAAACATTATTGCACGCTTGCAAAAATGGCAGTTTGGCATGGTTAACCGCGTTTAATCGAGGTGACGCAAAAGGCTGTGCTGAACAATACAGTGAGAATTGCGAGATGCATGCCCGTCCTTTTGGCATCTTTAAAGGGCGTCAAGCTATTGAAGCATTCTGGCAGGATTTAATCGATAAAGGCTTTTGCCAAGTAGCTTATGCCAATGTGGAGTGGCAGCCTGCGCAGGATGGCTTTGTCTTAAACGCAGATTGGCAGATGAACAAGGCATCTGGCGTGATACATAAAGAACTTTGGGTACTTGAATCTGATGGCCATGCCAGACTGCACTTTGATGATTTCGAAGTGCAGCAAGTTGCATCAGCTTAACGTTTATTTTATGCAAGGTTGTTTGGCCAGTGTATGCCCTGCCATACGAAAGTATTTTTCAGCTAGGGGGTTATCAAGTTATAGGTGCTTCAAGACAAGGGTTCTGGGCAACCGATCTGACCGAAGGCGCAGTAACGCAAGCTCTATTCGAGCGTATTGGTGGCAGGACCCTCAGCTATGGCCAGAAAAAATACAGCAGCGTATGAAAGATACGCCTACATGGATGGCTCAACACGCCAAGTTTGTTGCCGTTTATCCAACCGGATTTTGGCGAGCAGGCCATGACGCCCAAGTCTTTTATTTGCAAGACTGGTCGCAACAAGCATTTACTGCGGCGCGTAATGATGGTTACCCATTAGCTCTTCATCCAAATTATCAGCGTGCTGAGATACCAGTGGTCGCCCCCCCGCTGTGGTGGCGAAGTAGATTTATTTGCTAAAATGCTACTGGGTTATGGGATTTACCCAAGTAACTGTAAAAGACAGATTAAGGAGTTTAAGCACCACAAGATTGGCGTATGACCAGCTTAGGTTCAATAAGATTATCGGTGATCGGTTGATTATTGATCAGCTTAAGTAGGTTGTTGACTAATAGCTCACCCGCTTTGCTGGTGTCTTGCTGAATGGTGGTGAGGCCAGGTGAGGCAAACGAGGCCGCTGGGATATCATCAAAGCCCATCACAGCGATCTGTTCAGGCACATTCATGCCTCGCCGTTTTAAACAGCGCATCACGCCAATGGCAATCAGATCGCTGGCGCAGAAAATAGCATCTACCTTAGCGCCACTGTCCAGCAGGGCTGCGGTGGCTTGATCGCCCGCACTTTCGGTCGAAATGGCATCAACATGTGGCACCTGTTGTGGGGTGATGTTCGCTTTGGCTAAGGCATCAATAAAGCCTTGATAGCGCGCGCTAAACTCAGGGCTGCCTTCTGAAGCATTGCCCACAAAGGCAAAATGGCGATGCCCCGTGTTAAGTAAATGTTCGCCCGCCAGATAGCCACCCTGCCAATTGTTGCTACGAATGGTAAATTCGGGATGACCGAGCACTTCCGCGCCCCAGCACACAAAATGAGTTTGTTGGGCCAATAGCTTGGCCAGCTTTTCTTCGTAATCAACGTAGTCGCCGTAGCCAAGTAAAATAATGCCATCGGCTTTTTTACTGTCTTCATAATCGGCATGCCAATCATCGCTAAGCTGCTGAAACGAAACTAGCAAATCTTGGCCACTTTTCGCGCAAGCTCGGGTAATGCTACCCAGCATCGACAAGAAGAACGGATTGATTAGCGATTCGTCGGTAGTCGGGTCTTCAAATAGCAATAAAGCCAGTGTACTGCTGCGTTGTTTTCGCAAATTACTGGCATTCTTATCCACTTTATAATTGAGTTGCCTAGCAATTGCTTGCACCTTATCACGGGTTTCTTTATTGACTTGCGGGCTATCCCGTAAGGCCCGTGATACGGTCGATTGCGACACGCCTGCTAGATAAGCAATATCAAAAGAGGTGGCTTTTTCTTTCATAAACTCGCTAATTTTTGCTAACAATCAATTGCTTTGTCTCAGCCAGCCAAACCGGCCGTACTGTTAGTGTCTTACTGCTTATAGCCCAAGATTATTTAAAAAGTCATCGTCAACCATATCAACAGCGTTAGCTGCGCTATCTTGTTGCGCTTGCTGGTGTTTGGCTTCAGCCAAAATATCATCTGGATTGTCTTGCTCAGGCACATCAAAATCTTGCAGCTTAATAAACTCGGTTTTATCCATCGCCAGTTCCATATAGAAAATATTATGGTCTGGTGTGTTGAAAGTTACGCGTCTGGCTTGGGGTTGGTCTAACTGGGTATTAATTAAAATTTGTACCTGCTTATTAATCGCCATCATTTTTGGTTGGCTTTGATTAATCGAGGTTTGTAATTGCAAACGAACCTGACCGGTAAAGTCTCCGACGATCTGGTTCATCAACTCCCCCATCACATTACCCACTTCATCAGAAGTATGAAAGGATGCTAATTCAGACTCTGGCATGCCCATACTCAGTAAATAGCGGCGGTAAATTTCCATGGCAGCAGGGGCGGTAAAGTTAATAATTACTAAGCCAGAAAAACCGCCATCAAATAAGACAAAACAGCCTAAATCTGGTCGTAAGCAAGTTTTTTGGATCTTCTGAACCATCTTCGAGTTATTAACACCCGGGTTGCCCGCTGCGGCTAATACTTTCTCAACCGAGCGGCAAAGCGTTAATAAAATTTCGTCAGTTGTTACTATGGTATTTTTTTTCATAATCAGGTCCGCTAAACAGGGAGTCGTTATACATTTTATTCTGACATGTTTTTACCGCAGTTCAGGTTTTTTTACCATCTTCGGGCGGGAAAATTCTTAATTAGTTTATGGTATACTACATTTGTTCCTATTTTTCTGCATTTTATCCACCTCGGAGACCACTGCATGACCCCAACTAGTTCGCCATCCTTTAGGATGATCATGCTGTTGGCAGCCGTAATTGCTATTACGCCTTTGGCCATTGATATGTATTTGCCGGCGATGCAGGTGATGGTGACGGATCTCAACACCACTACCGCGCTGGTGCAGCAATCGCTCAGTATTTATTTAGCCGCTTATGCCTTTGGTATGCTGCTCTTTGGCCCTTTAGCGGATATGTTCGGGCGTCGGCCCTTAGCTTTGCTGGGGCTTAGCGGCTTTATGCTCAGCAGTATTATGTTGAGCTTAGTTAGCAGTATAGAATGGTTTTTAGTCTGGCGCGCTGCACAGGCCTTTTTAGGTGCTGCGGCAACCGTGGTTATTCCTGGTATTGTGAGGCATTTGTATCAGCAACATACTGCCAAGGGTATGTCCTATGTCTCGATGATTATGATGTTAGCGCCGCTGATTGCGCCGGCTTTGGGTAGCTTGGTGATGTACGTGACGCATTGGCAGATTATTTTTGATGTGTTAGCGGCCTATGCCTTTGTGATGCTGCTGTTCGGTTGGCGTTATCTGCCAGAAATCCCGCGGGCAGAACATGCCCAAAAACCCGCCTTTTTTCATGGCTACCGTCAGGTTTTTGCGAATAAAGCCGCTTGGCCAGCAATTGCCACCTCGATGTTTGCGTCTTTTAGTTTTTTTACGTTTTTAACCGCAGTGTCTTTTGTTTATATCAGTTATTTTGCGGTGAGCGAGCAGCTGTTTGCACTGCTGTTTGCGTTAAATGTATCGTCATTAATGCTGGCCAATTTTATTAATAGCCGTTTAGTGACTCGGCTTGGGCCGCAGCGCATGCTGAATATAGGCTTGCTGTTAGCACTGAGTTCAGCCAGCCTCCTTAGCCTGTTTAACTATATGGAGCTGAGCCTATGGTATACCGTCTGTAGTATAGCGCCTTTGATGGCCAGCTTAGGCTTAGTCGCCACCAATGCCGACGCAATGATTTTAATGCGTTTTCCTGAACATACCGGCACCGCGACCGCGGTGATTGGCACCTTACGCTTTGGTATTGGCGCTTTGGCAGGGCCCTTGCTCGGGCTGTTTTATACCGGTACCGCCTTGCCGTTTTCATTGCTAATGCTAGCGGGAACGCTGTTGATCTTAATGGCGCAGCTTAGCCAGCGCTATAGTAGCGCTGCGCATTCGGCTACTTAGATTTCATTAGTACTTAGATTTCATTAGTACTTAGATTTTACAGGCGCCACCGCTGCACTCGTCGTCATCGTCACCAAATTGTGGCGCGATGGCGGCTTGCTCAACGGCTGCTTGTTGCTCCGCTACAGAATTTTCAGCAGCGGCAAAGTCGAGGTGGTCTAAATCTAGGTCAAAATCTGACATGGTCTGGCTCCGTGGGTTGAGAAAAGTAAAACGGCTATAGTCTAGCAAAGCCGCCGCAGAGACAATAGCCAATACTCCGTTAAAAAACTGCTTGGCCAATTTCTAACAGACCGCTTCCCTGTTATCATAGCGGGACTTTACTGCAGCTTCGCTATACTCTTCCTGTTGCAAAATGCACAGGTGTTGTCTGCGTTTGTGAACCCCAGACACTTAGTAATACTCAGTGCTTGGGAGTTCATGACCTTGCCGCCTATTTGCATCTTGCAATCCATTGAGCATATGCGTAAAACGTCTTTAGCTTATCGTTTTTTGATCTCGGAGCCTGATATGACCAGCTTAACCCTGCAAACCCCTGATGATTGGCATCTGCATTTTCGTGATGGCGATATGCTGTTAGAAACCGTGCCAGCCACGGCAAGAGTGTTTCGTCGCGCTATTGTGATGCCGAACTTAGTGCCGCCGGTCACAACGGCTGAGCAAGCGGTGGCTTATCGTGAGCGTATTTTAGCGGCGCGCCCTGCAGGCAGTGAGTTTTATCCATTGGTAACCTTGTATCTCACCGATAAAACCACCAAAGCCGATATTTTAGCCGCAAAAGCGGTCGGCGTGGTGGCAGCAAAATTATATCCTGCTGGCGCAACAACCAATTCTAGCTCGGGCGTGGCCACTTTAGATGCGTTATATCCGGTGTTTGAAGCCATGGCAGAAGCCGGCATGTTATTGCTTATTCATGGCGAAGTGACCGATCACGACATCGATATTTTTGATCGGGAAAAGGTTTTTATCGACCGTTACTTACAGCATATCGTCGCGCGTTTACCGCAATTAAAAGTGGTTTTTGAGCACATTACCACGGCCGATGCGGCCAGTTTTGTGGCCTCGGCATCCAGTAATGTGGCTGCTACTATTACCCCGCAGCATTTATTGTTAAACCGAAATGATTTATTGGTTGGTGGCGTACGTCCGCATAACTATTGCCTACCTGTACTTAAGCGCCGTACCCATCAGGAAGCCTTGCGCGCAGCGGTGGCCAGTGGATCGAGCAAATTTTTCTTAGGCACCGATTCTGCGCCGCATGAAAGACACCGTAAAGAATCCGCTTGTGGTTGTGCCGGCTGTTACAGCGCGCATAGTGCCATTGAATTGTATACGCAAGTGTTTGATGAATTAGGCTGCCTAGAAAAGCTAGAAGGCTTTGCGAGCCACTATGGTGCTGATTTCTATGGTTTACCTCGTAACAGCGGTACCATTACCTTGGTAAAAGATAGCTGGCAGGTACCTAGCGAAATCACTTTACCCAACGGTGAGCCAATAGTACCGTTTTTTGCCGGTCAAACCCTTAGCTGGCGCTTAGTTTAAGCTTACTGCTTAGTATGCCGCCGACTTAGGCGGCATACTAAGTCCCCACGTTTTGGCAAGCCCCTTTGCCTTACTGTTTTAAATAGTGAATTAACCGCTCTAATGCACGATAACTGATAGCCTCTAACAGATGCGCGCGGCTAATCTGCTCGCTTTGCTGTAAATCGGCGATAGTGCGCGCCACTTTCAGTAGCTTATGAAAGGTACGGGCGGAGAGTTTCAACCGCTGTAAGGTATCTTCTAAAAACTGGCTATCGCTGGTGGTGAGTTGACAATGCTCTGTTAATTCGCGGCCACTTAACCGCGCATTGGCTTTACCCTGCCGCACTAATTGCCGTTCACGGGCTGCGACAACGCGCTGTCTAACTTGCTCACTGCTTTCCTCTGCCGTTTGACTGCTGAGGGTGCCAGCAGGCAGCAAAGGCACTTCAATCTGTAACTCAATACGCTCTAAAAAAGGCCCTGACAGCCGATTCAGGTAACGCAAAATTTGTTCATGGCTGGCGCGGCCATCTTCATGATGACCTGTGGGACTAGGGTTTAATGCAGCAACTAACTGAAATTGCGCTGGAAATTCAGCTTGGCGTGCTGCACGCGATACGTGAATATACGAGGTTTCTAGTGGTTCACGTAATACGTCCAACACCTTACGTGGAAATTCGGTCAGTTCATCTAAAAACAACACACCGTGATGCGCCAAAGAAATCTCGCCGGGGCGAGGCACTGAGCCACCACCGACCAGCGCCACTGCAGATGCCGTATGATGCGGTGCTCGGTAAGGGCGTTGTCGCCAATTTTGCTGATCACGAGGCTGGCCAGCAATCGAGTATAGTGCGGCAGTCGCTAAGGCTTCTTGTTCAGATAATGGCGGTAAAATACCGGCCAAACGCTGCGCTAACATCGATTTACCGGTGCCTGCGGGGCCAAACATCAGCATATTGTGCTCTCCTGCGGCGGCAATTTCTAATACCCTTTTCGCTTGCTGTTGGCCTTTTACATCGGCTAAATCAGCCTGCGGTAGGCTAGGTTGGGCAGGCAGGGGAGGAATGGCGGGTAAGGCTTGTTGTGCCAGCAAAAAACTGTGTACTTGCAGTAAATGCGTTGCGCCATGCACTCGCGCATCAGGGATTAAACAGGCTTGTTGCGCATTTGGCATCGGTAAAATGGCGGCGCGTCCGGCATCGCGGCAAGCAATGGCCAGAGGGATCTCACCTAAGATCGGCCTAATTTCGCCAGATAGCGCCAGTTCGCCGCAAAATTCATACTGTTCGCTACAGTGTTCTGGTAATTGCCCAGAGGCGACAATAATGCCGATAGCAATGGCTAAATCAAAGCGACCGCCTTCTTTCGGTAAGTCGGCAGGGGCGAGGTTGATGGTTATGCGCTTATCTGGAAAGGTAAAACCGCTATTGAGCAAAGCACTACGCACTCGATCTTTGGCTTCTTTCACCGAGGTTTCCGGTAAACCCACCAGCTGAAAAGCCGGCAGGCCATTACTGAGATGCACCTCAACTGTCACCAAAGGTGCCGCCAGTGCGAAGCGAGCGCGACTATAAATAATGGCAAGCGACATAGCAATTCCCTGCAATGATGGATGCAATAAGTTTATTTTATTGTTAATTAATTGCAAGTTTTGTGGCTATTAAATGCAAGCTGCTCCGAACAGTTGAAAATCGCGTATTTTAACGGCACAAGGCTTTGGTCTGCCGGCGCTTTGCGGTAGCATAGCCGTTTGGCTGTAGCACGCTGTGGTATTGCCAATAGCAAGCTGATTGTAATGCAAAGTAAAGAGAGCCTAGTAAGTTGACAGAGCACACCGACGTTGAGCGTTCGACCTTATTCCCGCTAAGTGAAGCAAACCTGCTGCAGTGGTTTGACACCGCCACTGTGCACCGCGCCCGTGCTTATTTGCAGGCAGGTAAAGTATTAAAGTTGGAATATAACGACGATCTAAGCCAGATCAGTGCCCAGGTATGGGGTGCCGGTTTTGCACCTTACCGCCAGAAGTTGTCGCTAAACCAGTATGATGGCAAGTGGCAGTTACAGGATAGTTGCAGTTGTCCGGTTGGCGGACGTTGTAAGCATGTGCTGGCGGTATTGCTTAAGCTAAAACGGGACTATGCACAACAACAACAGCGACTACGTCAGCTGCCTTTACTGCAGTTAGACAATTGGTTTGCCGAAGTCGAGCAACAACAGCAACAACCTGAAACCGCTGAGTCGGAAGACACAGTGCTGTATTTGCTAAGCTACGGCCAAGCTGGTTTACAGCTCTATCCCAGACGCGTTAAACGCTTGAAAAAAGGCGGCTACAGCAAAGGACAGCCGTTAGGTAAATATGATCTTATTAGCCCGCAGCCGCCTTCTTGGTTAGATGAAGAAGATTATCGATTGCTCACCGTTTTTCGCTCTCACAACAGTCATGAACAACATGTGCTCGAAGCACGTTGGGGTTACGAATTACTGCAGGAACTTTTGGCTACCGGCCGCTGTTTCTTTGGTGAAGCACGTTATGACGTCAGCTGGCAAGCGAGTCGACCGTTAACACTGCAATGGCAACAGCAAGAGCAAAATCAGCGACTTGGCTGGCAAATTGCGGAAGATGAAGCCAATTGTTTGGTGTTTACTGATCCGCCTTGTTTTATTAACACCGACCATTATGAGCTTGGCTTGGTTGATACGCCGCTCAGTGGTCGCGAGTTGAAACTGCTGGCAAAGATGCCGCCTATTCCTGCAAGTCAGTTGGCAATGCGTTTTGGTCGATTACAGCAGCTATTTAAGCAAGTCAGTTTGCCGGTGCCTGCAGGGATTGCTGTGCAGCAAGTTGCCGTAAAGCCCACCCCAGTGTTAGCACTGCAAATGCGGGTGCAGCAAGCCAATATGCCAGCACGCCCCACCGCGCTGTTGTATTTTGATTACGCTGGCCAGCGTTTGCCGTTAAATTTGAGCGAAGCACAAACTGAAGTGATTCTGCCAGAGCAAAGCCTGTTTATTAAACGGCAACGCGCTACCGAGACGGCAGCGCTTGAGCAATTAATTGCGTTGGGGCTGGTAGAGTGTGCTTTGCCCGCGCCGGCGCATAATTTAAGTGCTTATAGCATTGGTGATGGCCCGGATAATCCAGAATTATGGCAGCCGCTGCTGGATGCTTTAGACGATTTACGCCAGCAAGGCTGGCAGATTGAACAAGCCAGTGATTTTAATCTGCAAATTTTAGAGGCGACCCCTTACTTGCAGGTGCAAGATGGCAAACAAAGTGGCTTTGAATTAGGCATTCAGGTGGATATTAATGGTCAGCAAGTGCCATTGCTGCCGTTGATTAGCCAATGGCTAAGGCAATATGGCCTGCCTAGTGCTGGGCAAACCATCTGGTTAAGTTTACCGCAGGGTAAGTTAGCCTTGCCGATGGAATTGATTCAGCCGTTAATTGATACCATTGTTGAGCTGCTAAACCTGCAAAAATCACCCCTTACGCTGGAATTGCCAGATTACAAAGCCGCTATTTTGCCACCACCGGGTGCGGCAGAGATCCAGTATTTAAATGCCAATCGCCTATCACGGTTAAGTGAGCAATTACATAACTTTCAAGGTATTACTGATGTTGCCTTACCAGAGGGGTTGAATGCCGTGCTGCGCAGCTATCAGCAGCAAGGCTTAAATTGGTTGGTATTTTTACGCAGCTTTGGCTTAGGCGGGATCTTAGCCGACGATATGGGATTGGGGAAAACGCTACAAACTTTAGGCTTTATCTTGCATGAAAAGCAACAAGGGCGCTTAACGCAACCGGCCTTAATTGTTTGCCCCACTTCCTTATTGGGTAACTGGCAAAACGAAGCGGCGCGTTTTACCCCAGCCTTATCGGTGCTGCAAGTGTATGGTGCGAAACGCCGCCCCTTGTTTGAACAGCTGGCTGATTATGATGTGATTGTTACCAGTTATCCGTTGCTGGTTCGAGATTTGCCATTGTATCGGCAGCGCCCCTTTAGTTTAGTGGTGCTGGACGAAGCGCAGCATATTAAAAATGCCGGTAGTCAGGCTGCGCAAAGCGTGCGGGCGTTAAAACGCGAGTTTAGCCTAGCGCTATCGGGTACGCCGCTGGAAAACCATTTAGGTGAGCTTAAATCCTTATTTGATTTCGTGTTGCCCGGACTCCTTGGTACCGAGGCGCATTTTACCCAGGTTTACCGTAAACCTATCGAGAAGCATGGCGATTTGGAGCGGGCGAATCATTTAAAACAAAAAATAGCGCCCTTTATGTTACGCCGCACTAAGCGCCAAGTGGCAGCAGAATTACCGGAAAAGACCGAAATTGTGCAATTACTGGAGTTAGAAGCCGATCAGCGCAATTTATACGAAAGTATCCGGCTAATTATGGAAACGAAGGTCCGTGAGTTGTTTATCCGTAAGGGTGTTGCGGCCAGCCATATCGAATTTCTAGATGCCTTGTTAAAACTGCGGCAAGCCTGTTGTGATGCGCGGCTCGTCCCCATAGAACAAGCGCAAAGTGTGCGGCACAATGCCAAGCTTAGCTGGCTAAGAGAAAACCTGCCCGAGATGATAGAAGAAGGGCGCAGAGTATTACTTTTTAGTCAATTTGCCAGTATGTTGCACTTGATAGAGCAAGAGCTGGACTTTCTGGGGATTAGCTATAGCAAATTAACCGGGCAAACCAAGCAACGGCAACAGCAAATTGATGCTTTCCAAAACGGTGAAACCGAGGTCTTCCTTATCAGCCTTAAAGCCGGTGGCACAGGCTTAAATTTAACCGCGGCAGATACGGTGATTCATTATGATCCCTGGTGGAACCCCGCAGCAGAAAATCAGGCTACCGATAGAGCGCATCGTATTGGCCAAGACAAAGCGGTGTTTGTGTACAAGCTGATTGCCCGCAACACGGTAGAAGAAAAAGTCCAGCAGTTGCAGCAACATAAGCAAGGCTTAGCCGATCAGATGCTGGGTAGCGGTAAAGGCCAGCTCTGGCAAGGCAATGCCGAAGACTTGTTATCGCTGTTTGCGATGGAATAACGGCGAGCGTTATTCCTGTTTAGGTTTGGGTGCAGGCAATAGCGCGTAAAAAGCGGCCAGCAGCTCAATATCTGCCTCAGTTAAACCGCGCGCTTGTGGGCTCATTAGCGCATTTTTGCGGGTGCCATCGCGATACTCGCGCAGTGCCTGCGCCAACTGTTCGGCTGGCTGCCCAGCTAAGCTTGGATAGAATGCTTGGCGAGAAATACCCTGTGGGCCATGACATGCCGCACAGCTGCGCGCGCGCTGACTGCCTTGTTGTAATAGCTGTTGTTGCTCGGCACTGAACTGAGGTTGAGCTAAAGTAGGCGCGGGTGCTTTGTCACAACCGCTAAGTAATAGCATGGCAGCGCAAAATAAGGTCATTTGTCGAAAAGTCTGGCGCATTTTTGCCCTCTTGGTTATCAATACCGCATGCGACTAGCCTGCCATAAAATAGCGTCATTGCCTAGCACACTGCTAGAAACCGCACTTCGACTAAAGTTGTAGCAGTAAACTGGCTACTTTCCGATATGGTTAATCCAGTTAGCCTTGTCTGGAACCGTCATGGATTTACATCAACAGCCTTTTGCCTCGCGTTTAAGTTGGTTAGAAAAACTCGCAGTAACGCATAGCGCCAATTATATTGCCGAAACTGCACAGCGTAGCGCTTATCAGTTGAAACATCCTACCAAAATCATTGCGTTAAAATGTATGGATGGTCGTCTGCATTTACCGCATGCGACGAAAACACCGCTCGGTATTATTCAACCTTATCGTAATTTAGGGGGTATTTTTGATTTGGGCTGGCCCTACTTGGGTGATTTGCTGTGTGAGGATATTCAGCAAAGCCTGCAAGCAGGCAAGCCTGTACTAGTGCTGGTGACCTATCATTATGCAGCCGGTGATAAATGGCGTGGCTGTGCGGGGTTTCATTGTGACAAAGATGCGGCTTTAGCCCAAGCGCTAGTTATTCGCGATCAGTTGCAGCAAATCTTTGCTGATGCACCGCAGTGCTTCGCTTTGGTAGTGGGCTATGAAACCGACAGTGATGCGCTGGTATTGCATGGCAGTACTGGGCGAATGTTAGATCTTAGCCAATATACCCCCGCTATTGCGCCACAGCTGCCGGTATTACTACAACAGCTATGCCCGCAATTACCGAACGCTATGCAACAAGATTTATTACCGTTACTACAAGGTAATTTATTACATAGTGCCGAGCAAAGTAATAAGCGCCGACAACTGGATGTGGAGCATCGAGAATGGATGCTTTGCTTGGGACGTGGCTTTGATTTTTTACATGTACCCAACATCGCACTGATTATTGGTCCCTTCAGTCCGGATTTATCACAGCCAGTGAAAAAAGCCGCTGCCATTATCCGCAGTAATATTGCAAAACAGCGAATTGCTGACGATGGTATCTTATTGCTAGCGTCGGTACCTTACTATCAGCAAGGGGCAGACAGAAAACGCGCTGAATTAAAAGCAGCGTTTTTCTGTCAATTTGCTAAAGCCGTGATTAGTGAAGCAGAACCGACATTGCTGCCTTTGTTGCAAAGTCGCAGTGCGGTAATGTACTGGCCGAAGCGCCAGTTGGAATGGCTATAGGTTAAATTAAGTCGCAACATTAATAGTGCTGTGCGTAAGCCTTTAACCGATCGAATTCACGTTGCAACACGATAATGGCTGCAGTTAACTCATCGCGAGTTAATTTAGCTTTACCGAGCCTTTCATTACTCTTCGCCAGCTCATCACGAATTTTGACCCGCTGCTCACGACTTAACCCATCAGCCACTAATTGCTCATTTAGTGCATTAATCTGTCTTTCTAAATGCGATAATTCATTGGTTATTTGTTTATGTTCGGTACGCGCTTTATCTAAGGTACTCTTTGCCTGATATACACGTTGCCCTTCACGATAGCCCAGCATAAAGGCTTCTTTGTTCGCAGCTGGACAGCTATTTTGATAGGTAAAGTTGTCCATACCCTGTAAAAAGCCATTTTTCGTCGTACAGAATTGTTGTGAGCCTTCATAATGACCGGCACGATAGCTATCTAAATTAGGGATAACACCATGTTTGGCGCAGTCTTGCCGGTAATGACTAATATAGCTTTCATTCCTGCCTTTCAAACCATCTTCAAACCCTAGGGTACGCCAGTCGGCATTTAAGCAACCTGCCTGATCTAAGGTTGCACAGCCTGATAACGCCAGAGCTATACCCAAGCAAAGCGTGATTTGAATTTTTTGCATCGTGACTAACCTTTTTTATTTTGTTATTACAAAGTTATACCGAAAGGTGAACTTGATTTCTGCCTGCTTGTTTCGCCTGAAATAGTGCCTGATCTGCCCTGGCAAAGAGTTGGTTGAAGCTCTCTGCGGACTGTTGTTCGCATAGCCCGATGCTAATACTAACCTGTTTATCGAGTACTGCAATGTCCAGCTGTGTAATACTGACTCTTAACCGTTCGCAAAGTACCTGCGCATCTGTTGCTGAGGTGCTGGGTAACAATAGCATAAGTTCATCGCCACCAAAGCGACCCAATAAATCCTCTTGACGCAGTTGTTGCTGTAACGTTTGGCATACCTGCTGCAAAACGTGGTCACCCACTTGATGACCAAGTTCATCATTAACTTGTTTAAAATGGTCAAGGTCAAGTACGGCGAGACAGATCTTTCCTTTACGCCGGTTGCTTCGAGCCAACAGCATATCAGCTTGCTCAATAAAGCCTTGTCGGCTCAAAACGCCGGTGAGCATATCGGTTTGCAGGCTCAATTGAAGTTGTTGATTGGTGGTTTGTAATAAAGGGACTACAGTGCCATAAAGCATAGACACAGCTATCATCGCCATCGTGAATTGATAGATAGCCGCAAACTCTGATAAATTTAACACTGCCATCAAACACACTATGGTTAAGCTCATTAAAGCTAAACTACTGAAACTGCGCCAAATGGATTCGGTATATACCAGCCACATGGCTGGGAGACTTAAAAATAAAATAAAGAAGGTAATCTCTAGCGCTCTGACTTGATGCGCGAGCAGCATACTCAAGCTGAGATATCCGACACAGGCGCCAACTTTGATGGCAAAAGCTGTGATGGCATTGGTATCATTATTAAGCAGATTTGGTACTTGAGTTTCTAAAAAATTAAGAGATATTTTATCCAGTAACAAGATAAATAATGGACTTAAGGTAATTAAAGCAACGAGATCGCCAATCCACCAGCTAAGCCAAATACTTTGCTGCTCTGCATTATCGATAATGCCAGCAAATTGCAAAGACCAGGAGCCAGTAAAGGCGGCTAAAAATGACGCTGCTGCCGCAAGTAGCAAGTATGCGACGACCAGACCGGTATAATTGACGCTGTTTGTGCGAATGAGCAAGCGTAACAACACTGCCCCCAATAAATAGCTACCAGCATGAGCCAGTGCGGGTAAGGCGGATGTTAGGTAGGATATAGGCTCAGCAGCCTGGTTTTGATGAAAATGGTATAAGCTCATCAGTAAGCAAACAGAAAAAAATGCAGGGAAGAGTTTGATACCAAGTAAAATCATACCGGCAAAGCTTAGTGCCGCAGGAGGATACCAAAGGCTGGCGTGAGGGCTATATTCCAGCAACTGTGCACTCTGATATAGCAAAGCCCAGCCTAACATCATTATCAGGCTTAAGAAAAAAATATTGATAAGCGGTTTTCGTAACAAAATACTCGTGTCCATACGTTCATATTAGTGAATAATGTAATACAGAACTCCGTTTCAAGCTACTTGAATAAACACCAAATGTAAGAGGCATTTTAGTGATAAGGGCATGTAAAACCAGCTTTTACTTTGGCCTTACCCTCAACTCAGCCTGCTCGGGTGCTGACGCAGGTGTAGTTACCTGCCTAAGTATGCTTAGTTTGCATTGTAAGTGGTGTGTTGTATGCTTGGGAGCATTGTAATTTAAATGTGTAAGCCCCAATTTGGATTTCTAAGTTGGCCGCAGCAATAGGGTATTGATCTCAATGACTAGGATTTTTTGGTGCGTTAGTTTATTGCTTGGTTTATGTGTTGTGAATCCGCTTTCTGCTAGAAACACTGAGCAAGCGTTGCATTGCCAAATTCAGGTTTCTGCTGCGGTGCTGGGCAGCGGCATCTGGTATCAAATGGGTTACCCCTTTAATTTAACCGCGAACAATCTTGGTTTGATTCCTGGTTCTAGCGCCTATCAATTGACCGAGCTGGCCTATCAGCTGCAGCAACAAGGTTTATCAGAAACCGCTATTACCCAGCAAGTACAGCAACGTTGTCACGGTTTTAATTTGTCTGAGTTGACACAAGAGCACTCTTTTTTTGCGGAAAATGGTGCGACACCGCCAGAGTTAACGGCTTGTGGTGATGTATCCACCACGGTAGTGCAAAGCTTTAGTCTGTTGGAAGGACAGCCAACAACAGTGGATAATCTGTTAGCCGTAATACTGGGAGAGCAGGTATCGCCACCAATACAACAACTAGCGGCGTTTGCTGTACCGCTTAAGCAACAACAGCAATTGGAAACCGTTATACTTGAACGCTTATTTGAGTTTTGCCAGACGCAAAACGCCAGTTTTAAACAACAATTAGCCGCAGATTACTATGCGCAATAGCGACTAAATTCACGCTAGCGCTTATTTAAATACTTACTTAGAAGATTAGCAACGTTATGCAGATTATTCGCGATCCACTTGAGTCTCCCGCAGTTATCGGCTTACTAGAAGAGCATCTAGCCGATATGTATGCTACTTCACCACCTGAGAGCGTGCATGCTTTGGATGTCAGCAAATTAAAAGCGGCTGATGTACATTTTTGGACCGCTTGGCAGGATGATGTGTTGCTTGGTTGTGTTGCCTTAAAGCAACATAATGCCACTATGGGTGAGCTTAAATCGATGCGTAGTGCAGCCGAAGCACGCGGCAAAGGAGTAGGGCGTGCGTTATTACAGCACTTGGAGCTAGCTGCTGCCGAGCTGGGTATTACTCAGCTGTACTTGGAAACGGGCTCGATGGATTTTTTTCTACCGGCGCGTCGCCTGTATGAAAGTGCAGGCTTTGTGCATTGCGGCCCTTTTGCCGATTACACCGAAGATCCATTAAGCACTTATATGCACAAAGATCTTGCCGCAGCAGCGGATGTCACTGAGCCGGTTAGCCGACAATTACAGGCATATAACGCCAAGGATTTAGCAGCCTTTGTGCGTTGTTATCATCCCGATGTGCTGGTGTTTCGGATGCCCGCGACGACCCCAGCATTACAAGGGCTTGCCGCTTTTAGTCAGTTTTATGCGCAAGAACGTTTTAACTTGCCTGCTTTACAAGCCAGAGTGCTGTCACGTATGGTGGTTGGGAATAAGGTGATTGAACATGAGCAGGTTAGTGGCATTACGGCAGAGCCTTCTGAGGTTGCTGTGGTTTATGAAGTTAAGCAAGGGTTAATTACTCAGGTTTGGTTTTATCCGGCTATCTAATCTGATGAGGGTGTATCTATCTTGCTGAAAACCGGCTTAGGCAAAGTACTGTTGGTGCTAGGAATCGTTTTGTTGTGGGGGCAATCTCTGCTGTTGCAAGCTGAAGAACCTGAGCTTGCGCTGCCGCAGTCAATCGAAATCAGTACGGGCGAATGGCCACCCTTTTTGGGCGAAGATTTGCCAGAGCAAGGGGTGATAGCACGTTTAATTCGCGACATCTTTGCGCAGGAAAATATCAGTGTGCGATTTACCTTTCTACCTTGGAATAGGGCGATGCACGATACCTTAAATGGTAAATATGCGGCCACGGCGATTTGGATGCTTCAAGACGATCGTGCCAAAAACTTTTTATATAGCCAAGCCGTGCTGGATGAAAAATTTGTCTTTTTTCATTTAAAAAGCTCAACTTTTTACTGGCAAGAGTTAACTGATTTGCAGGGGATGTTGGTTGGTGGCGTTAGTGGTTATAGCTATGGTCCTGAATTTGATACCGCGGTGAAAAACTACATCATAGGTCTAGACAGTGTGGGTAGCGGCGAGCAAAATTTTCGACGGTTGGCGCTGGGTAGAGTGGATGTAGTGGCCGAAGAAATTAGTGTTGGGTATCATATGTTGCGCCAGCGGCTACCTGAGATTGCTGATCTGATTACCCATCATCCGCAGCCATTATTAATTAATCAGAGTTTTTTATTATTTCCCAAAGCCCAACCACAAAGTGCAGCCCTCAATGAACTATTTAACCGTACCTTAGCAGATTTTAGAGTAACGGGTCGTTATGATAGCTACTTTGAAAGTTTAACCACCGTCGATATTGGTACCTCTTATTTATCCAACTAAGCTTGACTACTGACTTATAACCGCAATACTTAACATACCGAATAAACTTTCCTCGCATTTTTTGTAGCGTCAGGCCTCTTGCTACATGTAACCCTTAGGAGGGTCTATTTAAGATGCACTTTACTACTGTGAAAAACGACAAGCGTGTGTAGTTTTTGGTGCCGTGCAGTTCGGTATATTGCAATTTTAGTCTGGTTAACCTACGGGGCTTTTCCTGTTCCAGCCAGCACAGACGCCAGCTTAACGTTACCGACCTATATTGAAGTGAGTGCAGGTGAGTGGCCGCCTTTTCTGGGCGCCGACTTACCACAGCAAGGCGTTGTAGCGCGCATCATCCGAGATATTTTTGCCGAAGCTGGGATTGCAGTACGATTTACCTTCCTACCTTGGGCCAGAGCCATGCATGATGCACAAAATGGTAAATACGATGCCACGGCGGTTTGGTTATTTACTGAAGAGCGTACTTTAACGTTTTTTTATAGTGAGGCCGTGCTCAGCGAGCAGCATGTGTTGTTTTTTCGAAAAAGTCAGCCGTTATTTTGGCAAAGTTTAACCGATCTGCAAGGTTCGCTGATTGGAGGCTTGCAAGGCTTTAGCTATGGTGCAGAGTTTGATCACGCTGTCGAAAAAGGAC
>CAZNXI010000045.1:0-18913 GCA_964577005.1 uncultured Rheinheimera sp. | reverse complement strand
CTATTTGTGTACTCATCCTAAGCTTAATAAACAGTCTGTAGCAGCTGATATCAGCCTTAATAAGGCGGGCTAATTGCCCGCCATATAGGCAAAACCTGCCAGAATAACCTCTTCGTCGTCGATTTGAACTAGCGGGTTGGCAAACTGCGAAATAGCGCTGGCATAGCCGCATTGTAAATGGCCAGACCCAACTAAAATAACAGGTATATTTGCTAATATCGCCTCTTCACAAAGGTTGTAAAAAGAGATCACATCAGCAGTAATTAATAAGCCTGACAGGTAGCTTTGGGCTGCTTGCGCGCTAAAGTCTTGAAAGAGTTGGGACGTTCTGACACTAAAAAGTGAATGCACCAAATTTTCTGATCTATGTTCAAACGCATACTGCATGCCTGCTGCAAACGATTGCTTGTCTGGCACAAAGGGGCTGTGGCTAGTTTGTAGTAACATGCTGTTATGCACTAAGATCTCAAACAATTCACCTGTAATGGCAGTTTTTATCCAGGTAACCGCTCCGTTCTCGACTTTTACCCATTTACAATGGGTCCCTGGTAAACAGACATAATACTGCCCTATTCGGTACTGCGGATATCGTTCAAGTAAGCCAACAAGTTGAATTTCTTCTCCGCGCATAGTGTCATGCTGCTGTGCTTCGCTTTGATAACATAAACCGGGCGTAACATAAAAATCTTTATCTCCACCGTTAAAATGCAGCAGCTGTGGTTTAATTTGATGTGGCTGTATCGGGCAAGCTAAATATGGGGTTTGTAACCAGCCTAAACTCGACGTGATATGCCCTGCCATAAACACCGGTAAAGGACCAAACTGTTCAGTAAATGGCTGGATAATAGTCTCTAGCGTTTGTTCGAAATTTGCGACAAGCTGTTTTACCCCTATACCAGTGGCTTTGTTTAACAAGATTAATTGGTTACCGGTGGTTATTTCGCAACAATAAGCCCGTAATTTGCTGGCGCCCCAATCTACGGCAATAAAGCGATTAGCCTGCTGCAATTAAATTCTCCCAGCATCAATATTAATGCCCTGACCGGTAATTAACGCACTTTGCTCAGAAGCTAAAAAGAGTGCTAAATTTGCCACATCAGACGGTTGAATAAACTGTTTAATGCAGGTTGTCTCTAGCCAGCGCTGTTGCTCTTCTGCAGTAAACCAAGATTCAAGCTGGCGCTCAGTGGCTACCCAGCCAGGTAAGATAGCATTTACTCGAATGCCATAACCGCCATAATCTCTAGCCAGGGCTTTGGTTAAGCCAATTAAGCCCGCTTTAGCCGTAACATAGCCCGCCATATTCGGTTGGCCAGTGATGGCATTAATAGAGCTAAAATTAATAATGGCGCCGCCCCGTTTTTTTAAAAAAGGAATAGCGGCTTGCGAGGCAAAAAAAGCGGGATCTAAGTTAATTTGCAGGCAGTTTTGCCATTCATCAACGCTAATATGTTCAGTATCAAAGCGTTTATCATTCGCCACATTGTTAATCAGCACCGATAACCCAGCGAAATGCTCAGCAGCAGCGTTAATGGCTTGCTGCAGATGCGTTAGTTGCCTAACGTCGACACAACGAAACCATAACTGTGCTGAGAATTCAGATAACTCATTAAGCAGTTTTTCTGCCTGCGCGTTATCTAGGTCAACAAAGGCGACTTGCGCGCCCTGTAGTAGAAAAGCCCGCACCATTGCAGCACCAATGCCCGTAGCACCACCGGTGATAAAAACACTTTTATGTGCGAGGCATGGATAATGAGCACTTAATGACACACTGTATCTCCTAAAAATGCACGCCTTGGTTTATAAATTAGCATTAAAGCGCAGCAGGCAAAGGTAAGATTAATGAATTATGCGTTGCATGTTGAAAAAGTTATATCATAAAGCGTTGTACTTTAATATGATATATTACATTAATGTACAATGAGAATCTGTTATGAAGCCAGCTCCAAGACAAAACTTAACGCATCAATTAACCAATGATTTAGGTTTGGCTATTGTGCAGGGTACCTACCCTGTTGGCACGGGACTACCCTCAGAAGCAGAGCTTTGTATTGAGTACGATGTTAGCCGCAGTTCAACACGTGAAGCGGTCAAAATGCTTTCTGCCAAAGGCTTGATCTCGTCCAGACCCAAACAAGGGATCCGCGTTTTACCCGAAAGCAATTGGAATATGTTTGATACTGACGTGCTGCGTTGGATTTTAAGCAGCAAACCGTCTTTAGCGTTATTAAAAGAATTTACCCAAGTTAGGGTGGCGTTAGAGCCCCAAGCGGCTGCGCTGGCGTCTGTTACGGCCAGCTATAAACAATTAGAGGCAATCGAAAAAGCCTTAGCTCGTATGGTTGAAGCAGAGCAAGGTTTAGATGATCCGCTAGAAGCCGATATTGCGTTTCATACCAGTGTCTTGGCGGCCAGTAATAATAGATTCTTTTTACAATTAACCGAATTTATTAGTACGGCACTTCGCGTGAGTATTCGCTATACCAACAAAATCAAGGGTGTGCCTGGGGCGGATGTGCAAAAACATGCTGATATCTTGAACACCATTAAATCGCGTAATCCTGAGCGTGCTAAAAAAGCCGTTGAAGCAATTTTGGATGAAGCCTTAGAACTAATTGAATCAAAACTAGAGTAGCACTAAAAAGCAGTACTACTCTTCTGTTAGAGCGTTAATCAACCTCGATTAGTTCAAAAATCAAACTGGTCTGCGGCAAGGTTATCGGTAATTGCATCCCCAATTTCATTAGCACCTCCCCTTGAAAGCTTTGCTCATTGATGGCACTGATTAACGAGGGGGTATGTTCTTTAAAGCTGGTTGGCCATAACAACGAGAAACGGTAGGTTTTATCGGCATCAAGCCCAACAAACCGTAAACGCTTGGGTAAACTGCGGCCACTCTCCACAACACTGTTGTAAGCAAATAACGCTTGTGTCTTTTCAGCATTTACTAAACCAAAGTTAATACTCAAACCGTCGGTGTCCAGCCGATACAAGCGGGCATTATGGATAAAAGAACGATACTGTTTATGCAGCGCTATAGCGTGTTTTAAGGTATTTTTCTCCGCCGCTGTTAGCTCCCTTGGATCCATTTCAATACCCATATGGCCAAAAAATGCTACTGCAGCACGCATTTCTATGCTGATACGACGACCGGTAGTGTGACAATCTCTTGGCCCCACATGGGCGCCCATCACATCAGAGGGAAAGAAAAACGAGCAACCACGTTGAATGGCTAATCGATCAAGTGCATCGTTAGAGTCAGACGTCCATACTCGGTCGGTATGCTGCAAAACACCGTAATCAATGCGACCGCCACCGGAGGAACAGCTCTCAATCTCCAATCCCGGATGTGCCGCTTTTATCTTGGCAATAAGTTGATATAACGCATGGGTTTGTTGGTGTATGGCAGGTTTGCCCTGCGCATTCCCAGGATGATTAAGATCGCGGTTAATGTCCCATTTTATGTATTTGATGGCCGGATATTCCACTAAAATGGCATGAATAGCGTTAAACAGGTAGGTTGTCACTTCTGGTCGGGTTAAATCTAACACCAGTTGATTGCGAAAGGCCAGTTGTGGATTTTCTGCAGTTTGCAGCACCCATTCCGGATGAGCACGATATAAGTCACTATCTGGATTGACCATTTCTGGTTCAAACCAAATTCCAAACTCCATCCCCAGTTGATTAACGTGAGATATCAGGGGTTGTAAGCCTGACGGATAGACTGTTTTATCCACCGTCCAATCACCCAGCCCAGCTTTATCATGACGCCGCCCTTTAAACCAACCATCATCTAACACGAACCGCTCTACGCCCAGTGCTGCCACTTCATCAGCTAGCTGCTGTAACGTCTCAACCTTGTGATCAAAATAAATGCCTTCCCAAGTATTATAATGTACAGGTCTGGGTTTATTTCTTTGAGCAGTGCTTAAGATATTATTGCGAACAAACTGATGAAAATTTGCAGATAAATCGCTAAAACCTGTAGCAGAAAATGAAGCATATAAGCTTGGGCTGGTATAGGTTTCACCTGCTTGCAACTGAATTTCGCCCGGCAGCAGTAATTCTCCCATTTGCAAATAGGTACGCCCTTCCGCCAACCATTCTATGCGAGTGCGATGATTACCGGACCAACCTAAATGAAACCCATAACATTCGCCCTGCAGCTCTGTTGTGGCGTGCTGATGGCATAAAATGCCAGGGAAATTATCATGCGAGGTTTTACCTTTTCTGTTTTCTCGCAAGTAACTACCAAGAAATAATTCACGTTGCTGTAGTTGAAATTCGTTCGACCAACGGCCTTCAAAAGCCGTGATATAGTTAAGATGATCAGGCAGTAACAGTGTTGGCGCAGCACACCAATTTAGCTGCACACTTTGCTTCGCCAAATTGGTAACTGCCGTTTTCGCCATTAAGACGTTAGTCTCGACATCTAAGCAGAAGGTATGGGTAAGTTGCAGTTGACGATGCGCATCAAGACTAACCAAAGTGACTTGTTGCTGATTTTCGATATTCACCGAGATCAGGCTTGGGCCCATAGACCAAGCGTCGCTGTCGTTGTGAACTTCCAGACCAGGGGCTCCGGTAAAACCTTCGCCACTTAGCGGCGTTAAGGAGATAGGTACTTCATTGACAACAGAGCACTTGGCTTCTTGCCGCTGACTCAGTTGTTTGACACTTAAGGCGGTGACCGTTTGCGCCAATTTTTGACCGAAGTAAAGTAACGCTGGGGCTTTAGTGGTGCAATCAATTAATACGGTTACTGCTTGACTATCAAGGCGAACGAACTGCGGCAGTTGCTGCATATAAGGCTCCAAAGATCAGCATTGGTCTATCTCAATCTGGACGATTTGGTATTAGACAGACATCATAAATAATAATAGTATATATCATACAATTAATTTATTTGTCGATAAACACTTATTGGATTTTACTGCTGGCTAAATCCTTTAAATAAAATGCTATTTTTAACAGGAGAATGCGATGTTAGGTGTATGCTATTACCCGGAACACTGGCCAGAGTCAATCTGGGCAGAGGATGCTGCAGAAATGGTCGCGCTGGGGCTGAAGTATGTTCGTATAGGCGAATTTGCTTGGTCAAGACTAGAATCGGCGCCGGGTGTATTTCATTTTGATTGGCTGGATCGGGCTGTTGATATCTTAGCCAAGGCCGGTTTAAAAGTTATCATGTGTACTCCTACCGCGACACCGCCTAAGTGGTTAATCGATCTCTACCCTGATATTTTGCCGGTGGATGTAAAAACCGGTCAGGTTAGAGGTTTTGGTTCAAGACGACACTATGATTTCTCAAGTGAAAATTACTTCCGAGAAGCGATGCGCATTACTAGTGTCCTAGGCGAGCGTTATGGGGAGCACCCTGCCATTTGTGGCTGGCAAACCGATAACGAATTAGCATGCCACGATACTACCCATAGTTTTTCTGCCAGCACTAAAACAGCCTTTCAGCAATGGTGTAAGCAACATTATACGGATATCCATGCCCTAAATACGGCATGGGGTAATGTATTCTGGTCAATGGAATACCAAAACTTTGAGCAAATTGAACTGCCCTATTTAGCCGTGACCGAAACCAATCCGTCGCATAACTTGGCTTATCGCCGTTTTAGCTCTGATCAGGTAATACGCTTTCATGATGAAATGATCCGCATCTTAAGACAGCATGCACCAAATCGTTTTATCACACATAATTTTATTCCTATGAGTGATACGCAAACGGATAATGCGGCTTTGGCTAAAAACTTAGATTTTGTCAGTTATGATAACTATCCTTTAGGCCGTACCGATTTATTTTTTGCTAACAGCTCGACCGCTGATTTTAAGCGTTATATGCGCACCGGACATCCCGACTATTCGAGCTATGCCTTTGATCAAAGCCGCGGGATCAGCAAGGCGCCCTTTTGGATTATGGAACAACAACCAGGACCGGTAAATTGGGCAAGACACAATCCTCGCCCTGAAGCCGGTATGGTCAGGTTATGGTCTTGGCAAGCTTTTGCCCATGGCGCAGCAACCGTGTGTTTCTTTCGTTGGCGCCAAGTTCCTTTTGCGCAAGAGCAAATGCATGCAGGTTTAAAGCGTACCGATAACTCTGCAGCTACGGCTTACCATGAAATTCAACAGCTTTATGCTGAACTAGCCAAAGTGCCAGATTTGGCCCAGCAACACCCTGCCGCTAAAGTGGCCATCGTGACCGAAACATCCGCGCAGTGGGTAACAGAAATTGAACGTCAAGGTGATAGTTATAATCAACAACAGGTTGAGTTCGCTTATTACAGCGCGTTACGACAGTTGGGTATTACCGTTGATTTTATTGGCCAGGACCAAGATTTAAGCCCATACACCTTAGTGATTGCGCCCTGTTTACCGATCGTTTCTCAGCAATTTATTACTAACTGTGCAAACAGTAAGGCAACTTGCGTATTCGGCCCACGTAGCGGCGCAAAAACCGCTGAGCTGACTTTAGCGCCTGAACTCGGTCCTGGGTTAATTCAGCAATTAGTCCCTGTCAAAGTGCTGAGTGTTGAGACAACGCGACCAGATTGTCATGATGCACTGCATTTTGCCGGCAAAACCTTTGAAAGTGCTCGTTGGCGCGAAGAATTATCGGAACATGCTGGATTGACTGTCGTAGCACGCTATCATGACAACACGGCTGCCGTAGTCAAAGCTAAACAATGCTTTTATATCGGCTCGTTAACCTGTGATGAATTCCTGCTGGCGTTTTTTGAAGCTTTGGCACAAGATTTAGCAATCGCTACCAATAAATTAGGAAAAGATCTTCGCTCAGTGCAACGCGGCAATTTAACCTTTGTATTTAATTATGGCGCAGAAGCAGTCAAATTGTCTTTACCTCAAACGGCGAAGCTACTTGTGGGTACCGACGTTATTCAGGCATTTGATGTAGTTGTTTATCAGCAGTAAAAAAAAGCCGGTGTATAAATCATACACCGGCAAAGCCAAGGAACACGAGCTTTCTTAAACGTCAGGCGCTAATTTACCGGACCAAAGCGCCTGTTGTTTAAACAAAAATTTATTGCAAAGCAATGCCACCGCAATACAGCTAAATAAGGTCACTGGCATAAGGTGAATATAATGAATAGTGACAAAGAAGGGTGAAAACGAGAACGTCAAAGCACCATAGAACAACACGCCAAAGATCACCGCAATAATCGCAGCTCGTGCATCTACATTCTTAAACAATAACCCCACTATAAAAATTGACAGTATGGGCATACTGAGTAAGCCGTTTAACTGCTGCAATAAATTAATGATACTTTCAGCTTGTTGATAAATAGGCACTAAGACTAAGGTAAGCGTCGTCAGCAGCACGGTGACAATACCACTTAACTTCACCACATTCGGATCCTTCTGCACATAGGCTTCATGGATATCACAGACATAAAGCGCCGTTGCTGAGTTGAGTAAACTGTTATAAGTCGATAACACCGCTGCAGCGATAGCGGCAGCAAATACCCCAGTTAACCATGCTGGCATCAAATCACCCACTATTCTGCCGTAGGCAGCATCTCCGATTTGGCCGTACAGTTTATAAGAAACAATCCCAGGAATAACCACAATAGCCGGAACAATCAATAATCTGATACCGGCTGCGACCAGTACCCCTTTTTGCGCTTCCTTAACGTTGGGTGCCGCCATGGCGCGTTGCGTAATAGTTTGGTTGGTTCCCCAATAATAAATCTGAATAAATAACATCCCGGTAAACAAGGTAGTCCAAGGTATTGGAGAGTCTGGCGTACCGATTAAGGTCAGGCGTTCAGCTGGGATGCCACTGAAATCAAAATCAATAGCCACTAACGCTAAGATAACAATTAAGATTGCCATACCAAGTACTAAAACACCGTTGTAAGTATCAGAAACAGCGACCGCTCTTAAGCCTCCAAAAAAGGCATATAGCGCACCGACAATCGCAAAAATCACCGCTATGAACTGAATAGAGACGTCAACTTGAAACATACTTTGCATAAACAAGGCGCCTGAATAAATAACGGCAGGCATGTAAATAAACGCATTCCCTAACAAAAATAACCCGCCGATCACGGCGCGAATATGAATATTGTTATAGCGTTTTTCGAGCAGTTCAGTTGTGGTGGTACATTTGTAGCGATAATAAACGGGTAAAAATACTTTGGCTAAGATGATTAAGCCGACAACTGCCGCTAATTCCCACCAGACCAACAGCATCATTTGATTACCGTTCATCCCTACCAGCTGATCAGTACTTAAGTTAGTCAGCGTGATAGAGCCGGCAACAAAGATCCAGGTTAAGCCGCCGCCTGCTAAGAAAAACTCTTTATTTTGACTATGTTGATGACGATTTTGCCCGCGACATTTTAAATAGGTAAACAAGCCGATAATGGCCGAAACCACGATAAAAATAGTGAGTTGAAGATAACTTTGGGTCATGCTGTTTTATCTACCTTGTTATTGTGTGCTAGTAGCACTCCCTGTTGGGATGTTTTTATTTAGGTAATACAAGCTTAATGCTTTTTATTTGGTCAAACTGAGGCAAACTGTTATGCTTTTGAATCAATTTATTGAGCTGTAACAGCGATAACAGCATGCTGTGAATCGGTAATAACTGCCCTTGTTGTTGAAGCGTTTTCAGTTGTTCGGCACTTAATTGCGCTAGGCGATCTTCATTAATGGTATACAGCCCTTGAATACGCTGTTCTTCTGTTCCTTTGTTTAACACCAGCTCAATGTGTTGGATTAAATGCCATTGCTGTAATTGCTGTAAGAAACGAAAGGTCAGGTATTCATTTTGTAAATCCGTCTCTACTAACTTCATTCGCCGCTGCAACTCTAAGCTGGGTTGGTGCGAAGCCTCAAATAACGGCAGACCTGCTGTCATACTTAACGGATCAGCCATAAGCCCAAGTTGCAGCGGGCCTTGCTCTGAACCGGGTAAGGCGTAAAGCGGATACGTTTGGAGTAACATTGGCAAATAGGTTGGCTGCCATCGGCCTTCGGCAATCCATAGATTTTGGCCTGGAACCACACTCGTTAAGGCAGATAACGCCCAATTGCCATGCGGTGATTTACTGATAAAAATAGGCAAATCACAAGCGAGCTGCGCGACTTCAGTGACTCGGGTATTGATAAGGTGCTGACTTGCGGCAAAAACCAACGCTTGCTGCTCAGAGACTTTAACCGCAGCATGTTGCTGTGGATCCAAGGCTAAATAATTACTCATCCAATTCAATCCTGTTATTGCCGCAGCCATTGCTCAATGTATTGTCGATGCGATGGTAGACTACTCAACATTTGCTGAGTTAATTGTTTGTTTTTATTTATTATTTGCGATGCTTGTTGCGCTTGATTATACAAATAACCGCGTTTACTAAAATCAGGTTTAAAGCCCATACCGTAAATAACATATTGATAGCTTGCGGCAGGAAACAGCTCTAAAGGACCTTGAAAGTCTTGCGTTGTCGGTCCTCTGCTTTGCCAAAGTTGCAGATCATCCATTAAGCTTGGTGGCATGCTGTTTTTGTCTAAATGCGCCTGCCAGTAGGGCTCAGGTCTTTTAGTTAACATGTAGTGCAGCTTCAGAAAATCGATAATGCGCTGCCAACGATAATGCATTTGTCGATTAAAACGCTGCGAAACAATCGGTAAATCTGCGGTTTCTGTAGGTAAATTATCGGCAACAAAACGCGCAGATAGCTCAACCAGCATAATGGCGGTCGCTTCAAGAGGTTCAACAAAGCCGGCAGACATGCCTATAGCAACACAATTCTTTGTCCAAAATTGTTCGCGATGACCCGATTGATAGCTAATTTTTCGACTGGTCAAGCCTGCGGCCGCAGGGCCAATATAGCGGCGTAAATTGAATTCAGCTTCATCATCACTAAGGAAGCGACTAGCATAAACATGCCCTACACCGCGTCGATGGGTTAGTCCAATATCCCAAATCCAACCCGCATTTTGCGCGGTAGCAATCGTATGGCACGCTAAGGGAGTATCTGCTGCTGGATAAGGCACCTGCATCGCTAAAGCCCGATCGTTAAATAACAAATGATCAACAGATTTGAATGGTACCGTCAGCGCTTTACCCAGCAGTAAAGAAGAGAGCCCAGTACAGTCAACGTATAAGTCGGCGGTAAAAGGGGTTAATTCATCGCGAAACACTAAACTACTGATATTGCCAGCATCGTCAAGCACACAGTGCTCTAAAGTCGCAATCTTATGCTTTACCCCAAGCGTCGTGATACAGTGCTCTTTTAACAGCTCAGCAAATTCACCGGCATCGAGATGATAAGCATAATTACATTGCGCTTGGTATTCCTCTTCCGCCAAAGTTCTTGGTGCTAAACCGGCTTCACAAATGTGGTGTTGAAAGTTACTTTCTTGCGCATAAGCACTTATATCTTCTACATAAGGCGCCAGATCGATACGACCATAACCCAGTGGCACAGTGAAAGGGTGATAATAAAAGTCACCGTTACCGGTTACCCAATCTACAAATTTGCCACCCTGCTTGAACACAGCATGACATCGCTGAAAGAAAACACGTTCACTTAGGCCAATTTGTTGCAAGGTATGACGCATGGTAGGCCAAGTACCCTCACCCACCCCAATTGTTGGGATATCACTCGCTTCGACTAACGTCACTGCGATACCTTCGGCTAAATGACTTTTATGCTGGGCGGCAATAATGGCAGCACTTAACCAACCGGCAGTTCCTCCACCAACAATAACAATGTGTTTAATGGGTTTGTTCATAACAATCTCATCTAAAAACACTAAGCTAACACTTAGTTGAACGAAGAAATGAACTAAAAGCGGTAGCCAAAACTACCGCGTTTAAATTCAGCAAGTGTTAAAATTTACCTCTAACACCAACAGCAAAGCGTGAACCATTATCTTCGATAGAGTAGATTTGGTTTTTAAAGCGACCGGTTTGTCTTAATTCCTCACCAGTAACGTTGATGCCTTCAACAAAAAACGTTAAGTACTCATTAAAGTCATAACTCGCACTAACATCCCATTGGCCAAAGCCTTCGGTGTTAATTGGTTCGCCATTAAAACCATTATCTAAAGCTCTTAAGAAACCTTCACGATTGTTGAGGGCCACTCTAGCTTGCCATACGTCTTTTTCATAGAACAACACGATGTTTTGTGAATCACCTAAGCCTTCTAAAGCAAAGCTGGTATTGCTATCACCGTTTAGATCGATATTACTATCTACTATCGTCGCGTTTGCCGAAATACCAAAACCGTTATCAAAGACATGGGTCCAAGAGATTTCAAAGCCAGTAATATCTGCCGTTTCACTATTCTGAGGCCGTGTAACACGGTAGGTTTCTGACGCGCCATTTAACTCTTCCGTCGTACCAACTACGTCATTGGCACATAACGCAGAGTTAGCCGTACTGCAGTTAAAATTAGGACCGGTTCTGCTGGTCATATTGAACACTTCAGTCCCCGTTAGCGTAACAATAAAGTCTTCAACTTCTTTATTGAAAAAGGCTACGCTGAACAAGTTGGCGTCGTTGTAATACCACTCGTACGAAATATCCCAGTTGCTAGCTTTAAACGGTTTTAATGCTGGGTTGCCGCCATTGGCTGTTAAGTTTTGACGACGAGGCTCATTAAAGTTAGTGGCAGGCGACATCTGTGACATCGTAGGCCGTGTAATGGTCTCATAACTGGCAAAACGTAAAAACATGTCGTCAGCTATTTCTAACTTGATATTTAACGAGGGCAGCAAATTCGCGTAACGAGTACCCTGCTCTATCGCGGTCGCAGGACCAAACACATTAGCAAACAGTGTTGCATCTGAAGTAGGTACAATATCCGTGACAAAGCTTTGAATAGCACCAACAGAAACATTAGTAGACGCATAGCGAGTACCCAGATTCATGGTGACGGGCATAGAACCAAGTTCATATTGGAAGGTAAAATCCATATAGAAGCTGGTGATATCTTCATTAATACGATAACGGTTGTTTTGTAAGGTTGGCGTAATAGGGAAACCACTGTCCGCCAAAAACTTATTCATTAAATCGCCGTCGAAGGTATAAAAGGTGTCAATTAAACCAGGGAAAAAGTTTTTAGCCGTGAAGGGCCGGAAGTTAATAGCATCCAGCGGTGCGGCAGTGCCATAACCACAGTAAGCACATTGTGAACCTTGGATTTGAAAGCTGGATTTTTCACGTTCTTGACGGTAAAGACCAAACTGCGCTTGCTCAAAAACACCGTTATTCGGAGTAAAAACAAAATCTGCTTTATATTCAGTAATTTCATCTTCGTCAGTGAAATTTAAACCACGATCGTTATAGTGCAACCGTGCCCGATTCGCATCCGGTAAGGCGCCATTACCAAACCCATCGTGTGCAACTGTGGGAGTTCCCCCCGTACTGTCGAAAGTATAATTATTAATAATACCCACAACGTTGAAGCGATCTCTTCCCGCCATGTCATTTTCGGCGGTTGAGCGCGACACATCGAAATTTGCCTTTAACTGCTCGCTTAAACGATACTCCACATTCAAACCTAGCGCATTGGTTGAACTGAAGCGCGAGTTACGAGTTGATGACACAAAATCAGTTGCCGGATCGCCACTACCTTGGTGTAAACCAATTTCTTGAGTAAAGCGCAATAAAGTACCTGTAGCCGGATCAATCACTGCGCTACCAACACGGTCCGGTTCAAACCAAGAAGCTAGATCGGTAACACTCGAATCGACATCAAATTTTGAATACAGACCATCTAGGGTGATCGTAATGTCTTCTGAAGGCGCATATTGAAACACCAAGCTGGCGTTAGTTCTAGTACGATCCTGCTGATCGACAATTTGATCCCAATTACGTGGAATGTAAGCATTAGTTGCAATAACACCATCTCTGATGTTTGAAATAGTTTGACCGCCACGCCACCCTGCGGTGTTAATTTGGTTTATCTGAACTTGACGTTCTTGATGGCTAAGCGCCACTAACACGCCTAACTTTTCGTCCATTAAGGTGTTGGATACTAAAAGTGAAACCGAGGGAGAGGTTTCTTCAGACAGGCTTTCGTAAACCCCTTTTAAGGAAGCAACGGCTTGAAATCCGGTAAAATCAAACGGGCGAGCCGTAGTAACATTAATGGTACCGCCAATGCCGCCTTCTTGCAGCGTTGCTGTAGTGGATTTAAATACATCCGCACCGGTAATTTGCTCTGCCGCCAATACATCAAAGTTAAACTCTCGGCCACCGGTATCGGTTGCCATTTGTCGACCATTTACCAGTACGGTATTAAACTGAGGACCAAAGCCTCGAATGGTTACCGCTTGACCTTCACCACCACTACGATCGATTGAAACACCGGTAATACGTTGCAAGGATTCCGCCACGTTAAGGTCTGGAAACTTGCCTAAATCTTCGGCTCGAATACCATCTGAAACGACATTAGCCGCCTGCTTATCAATCATCGAGGAACGCAAACTACTGCGAATCCCTTTTACCGCAATAACCTCAACCTTTTCTTCTGCAGCGGGGTTATTGCTTGTACTTTGCTGTGCCATAACCTGTCCAGAAGATGCAAAGACAGCTGCAATTGCAATACTGATAGCGGTTCTTTTGGATAGCATTAATTGTTTTTGGTTTTTCACTTATCTTCTCCCTGTCTACTTTTTTATAGGCAGCATCGCAAATTAACCTATTTATCTTATAAATAACTCAATTTTGCAGGTGCTGCAACCGTTTTTACTTCAGTTATTACCGATAGAACGCTTTAATTCTGGGTGTCTTCTCTAAATTAAATTAGCCAGATAACTACTTATGTTGTTGTTAAAGCTCAAAAAACTCATACTGAATTTTCCTTTCGTAAGTCTCGTGAGCAGTGATCACCGCGGATGGAAAAGTGTGCTGATTTGGTGCATCAGGCCAATGCTGAGCCTCAAGGCACAAACCCGATCGCGCCAGAAAAGGCGCGTCTAGAAAATTACCACTATAAAATTGCAAGCCAGGCTGTGTAGTAAAAAGGCGAACTCCAAGCCCACTCTCGGTCGAAACTAACTGCGCTACGGCTTGCTTGAGATCTCTATTTGGTGCAAAGATATAAAAATGATCGTAGCCGCCGGCAGTCAAAAACTGCGGGTCAACAGAATCAAAACAACGAGTAAGTTCTTTTGGCTGAGAAAAATCAAAATCAGTGTCTACAACGGCATTAGAGTAACCAAGAGGAATACCTGAACTAGAAATAGGCAGATAAGCATCGGCAGCAATGGTCAGCCAATGAGCGTTAAGGCTGCTTTTATCTTTATTTAAATTAAAATAGCTATGATTTGTCAGATTTATTATGGTGTCTTGATCAGAAATAGCTGTAAATTCTAGGCTAACTGACAGTTCCGTAACGGCAATTTTTAGCCTAACTTGTAGATTACCAGGAAAGCCTGAATCACCGTGGGCAGAAGTCAAGGTAAGTAAGCAGTATGTTTTTGAAAATTCAACACAATCCCAAAGCTGATGACTAAAACCTACTGCACCACCATGCAAAGCATGCTGCTGGTCACCCTTCGTTAAACAATAGTCTTGGTTATACAAAGAAAAACGTCCGTTTGCGATACGGTTAGCATAGCGACCAATGCTAGACCCCAAATAAAACGGATTGTCTAAGTATTGCTGTAGGCTTGGATAAGTTAAACAAACCTCATGCCCTTTAATTTTTATAGATTTAATTGTTGCACCAAAAGGCATAACCTCGATCTTGAGTCCCGCAGCGGTACTCAATGTAATAATTCGTGTCTGAGATTTGGATACAAGCATAATGTTCAAAAATCAACCTAACAGCTAACCTGAAACAAAAATAATATTTATCAGACAAAATTGCAAGCGCAAAAATTTTTTACTAAGACTTATTATGAGATCTGAACCAGCATCGTAATGGAACTGTTATTGCTAAAGGAGAATGAAAGTATCAAATACGCAGATGGGGACATAGGAAAACAGCCCTTACACCAAGTAAGGGCTGTACAAAAATTACATACGAAGGTTAATACCAAAAAACAGTGTACGTCCTTGCGCACTGGCTGGATAAGCAAAGTTAGTGATAAAAGGTTTTTCATCACTGATATTATTTACCCCACCATAAATCAGCATTTCTGTTGATAATTGGTAACTGGCATTTAGGTTATGCACCATAGATGAAGGCATCATAACGCTATCACCGTACAAAGAAAGATAGGTATCTTTGGCAGCAAAGCGTAATAACTGCTTACCATAGTATTGGGTTTGCCAACCCAACCTTAATGCGTCGTACTCCCAACTCACGTTAAGGTTACCAGCCCATTTTGGGTTACGCGTTTCTTCTAAACGATCGTTGACATCATTGATATCTAATGGATTGGTAAAATCTTTTAAATTTTGTAACCGCGTACCTGCAACCTTGGCAGTAAAACTGTGTTCGCCAAGATCAAAGGCGTAACCTACGGCAAAGTCAACACCGGCGGCTTCACGTTTTGCAAAGTTAATATCGGTGGATTTCATAAAATTAAAGCCACCAAAGAAAATTGAGTTGGGATCAGTGTTACGGGTTAATAACTGACAAAATTGTTCATTCAAACTGCCCCCAGTATAGCAACCATCTGCGATATTTTGCCCAGAAACGGCATTAATGGCATCCTCTAATTCAATGCGCCAGTAATCCACTGTCATGTTCAATCCCGAGAGCATGGCGGGTGTATAAACAAAGCCCAAGGTTAAGGTTTTCGCCGTTTCTTCAGTAAGTTCGATATTGCCGCCAACTACCCCACCAAAAGCAGCAGTTAATGGATCGGCAAAACTGTAATTACCTGAAGCATCAAAAGGATCAAGGCCAATAGTGGCAAAATAAGCCACACAGTTACTTTGAGTATTACTTGCTAGCTCAGGATTGGTGGCGCGTATCGCATTGATTTGAGATGCATCACAGGGATCGACCGGCCTGAAGGTGGTGCCTGTTTCTGGGCCGAACAATTCGGTAATATTTGGCGCACGTACTGCTTCAGAAATCCCTGTACGAATCCGTAAATCTTGCACCGGCGCCCATAACAAATTCGCTCGCCAAGTCGTTGTTACACCCACCGTGGAGTAATCGGAGATCCTCGCCGCTAAATCCAAGGTCAGTTCATCCGCCAGAAAACGATCGAATAGTAAAGGGACTGATAACTCAGCAAAGGCTTCATACACCTCATAACTACCGTCTTCATTGCGCGTTATCAATTCTGGCCGGAAGGTTAGCTTATTATTGGTCGAGACATCTGCAATATTTGTTCCCTCTGGAAAGGGCGAGCCTGCGGGTAAAATACCTCGTTGCCAAGCATCAAATTCAGCTTTTGACGTTTCTCTGCGATACTCTGCACCTACGGCGAAAGCAACGGGGCCAGCCGGTAATTCAAAATAATCGGCACTATTGCCTGCTAAGGCCGCAGATAACACCGTTTGATCCAAGGTAATTTTGCTTTGTTCAGAACGGGTTACCCAGTCTATCGCCGCTTGGGTAATACCTGTTCTGCCGGCCCAAATATTTAACGGTACACAGCTACCATCACCAGGGGTGAAGGTAAAATAACCGGGATCATAGGTTGGAATATTAAAAGGCGTACCCATTGCTGGCGCTGAAGGATCAACATTCGCACGACAGGTTGGTTGGCCACTCACCGGATCAGAAACTGCATCAATGGCAGCCATAAAGCGATCGACGATAACACGATTTTTGGCATCCGTCTCACGACTAAACTGCCCATAAACGGCGCTGACATCCCAGCTAAAACCATTTTTAAGCATGCCTTCCAAACTTAACACACCACGAAAAGTTTCGCGCGTTTCAATCGTTAGTCCTTCGCCTATGCCAATTGGATCAATGGTAATAGAAACGCCACCCGTCTGTTGCGCTACAGGACGAATAAACTCAGGTAAAAATGGATTATCTGGCGCACCCAATAACAAATCCCAGAACGATGTCGGTTGCGCGGTATTTTCAGTGCGTTGACGTACAAATTTCAATTCACCTTTTAAGGTGATATCGTTATTAATGTCGTAGCTACTTAATAAATTAACACCGATCTTCTCATCTGGTGGTAATAGATAACTCTCATCTTGACGAATAGTATTAAAGGAGTCTCCTGCAAAACCCTGGGTGGGGCTAGCCACTAGTCCATCTTGTACCGGGCGATAAGTGCCATCAGGTTGTACCGTCCAGCATCCGCCAAGTGCGCCAAATGCACCGGGCGCAAAAGAAGAGGTCCAACCGGTAAAGGAGTCAAGACAATCAGGGACGCCATTGTTGTTTAAGTCAATATTGGTAAACTCATCAAACCCAGTAAAATCAAAAGCATTACCTGGGGCTATGATGCCATAGCCTGAAGAAAACGGAAAAGTGCGACCTGGTAGTATCGCTCGTTGTGGTGCATTCGCAGCGCGAGTGATTAAGGCAAGCTCAGCTGAGGTCAAATTCGGTCGACTACCAAAGCTGGCTTCGTAACTGTCTAAAAAAGCTTCTGCCGTGGCAGGAATAGTTAGACCATAACCGGGTCTACCTTGCGAAGGATTATAAAATTGATGGAAATTTGGTGTATTAGCTGCTGTTAAATCACCTATTTGAAAACGGCGATCAGGATTTAACCAATCGCGACCAGATCCAATGAAAACACCATCTTTGCGCTCGTGAGCACGTAAACCTTTATCTTTGCCGTAGGTCAGATTCAATGCGACATTGCCACGATTATCATGAAAATTACTGCCCCAAGTCGCATCTAATTTGTATTTGCGGGCCCCGCCTTCTTCAGCACCACTGGTTTGCGCATCAAACTCAAAGCCTTCAAAATCTTCCTTGAGAATAAAGTTTACTACCCCAGTTACCGCGTCCGCGCCATAAACAGCAGAAGCACCACCGGTTAACACTTCTACCTGTCGTATTAAACTGGTTGGAATAGAGCCAACATCAACTGCAGACGAGCCTTGGGTTCCACCGACATGACGTTTGCCATTGACCAATACGAGCGTACGATTGGCTCCCATACTGCGAAGATTAAGTACATTGGTGCCTGCCGCAAAACCACTTTCATTAGCCATCTGGCTGGTGGTAGATGAAAACAAGGCAGGAATATCATTGATTACATCGGCAATGGAAAATTCGCCAGAGAGACGAATATCCTCTTCGCTGATTGACTGTATTGGGGAAGGCGACGCTAAATTAGGATCCCGAGCAATTCGCGAACCGGTGACCATAATACGTTCTACGTTAGCTTCAGTTGCTGCAGGCTCATTCGCTATACTCGCTTCAGTATATAACAATGAAGTAATCGCAACGGCCAGTAAAGACTTCTTCGGAAAATAAGGTGTTGTATTCATTGATGCTCCAATTTTGCAGCGCTACACAGTCATATAGATAATGAAGTTTAATCCCTAACAAAGCACTTTTTATGCCAACTAAAAAAAACAGTAAATAAGGAATAAACCGCCTTAATTTGCACAATACCAAGACAAAAAAACGGAGTTTTCGCCAACTACAAAGAAAAAGATAGTTGATACGCACCAAAAATGAACAGGAAAAGTCCTTTTTTAGCGAATAAAAACAAGCCAAAGGTGCTATAACGCACCAAAACAGAGCATGAAATCCCTAAAATTGGCAGATGCTGACGAGTATATGGGCGTTATTCAATGGCTTATTCCACTGCAGTGTTAAGAAATTAGTAATTTACGAACTGTGTGGTATATTTTTTAAAACGTGATTTCAGGTTATTTTTGATGGTTAAATTAGCGCTGTTTGGATGGTTAATTATTTTACAACTGATAATGCTTGCCAGTACTTATGCAGCTACTGCACCCAAAGTATTATTTGTGTCCCCTTCGCATCCTGATGACCCCTTTTTTAAGCATGTTGAACTTTATACTAAATTGGCTGCGGA
>CAZNXI010000044.1:0-19102 GCA_964577005.1 uncultured Rheinheimera sp. | reverse complement strand
ACCTCTTGCATGCCATGCAAGCGCTCTCCCAGCTGAGCTATAGCCCCACACTTTTCTGTGTTAGCGACAAGCAACGCTTATCGCTGAACACGGGGCGCATTCTAGGGGTGTGCCTCAAAAGTGTCAACAGTTTTTTATGCACACCAATTCGTTAGAATAAAATTTGACCTAAGCTCACAACTTAATTCGGTTCAACCTACCACAGTGGGAGCAAACCAAGTTTGCCAAGTTGCAAACAGCACAATAACGACGACTAAAACAATAGCTACATAAGGCCAAACACTGGTCTTTTCAGCAAAAGGATCAATTAACATTTTTTTCGACCCTTTTGGTAAACGCGCAAGGCTTGTCAACGCCGCACCAAAAGGCACATTTATTTTGGCTCGCGTGTTAACTGCCCAGCCATTGGCATCCAATAACGGGCCAAGGTTTCGTCTACGCAAGGTAAGATAAGCAATGATCATTGATGGAGTAGAAATCACCAATAGTAAAACCACTAAAACCAGAGGGATCTGCCACCAGGCAAGCTGAAATAACCCAGACACCATAGCTGCTAAAGCAGTGCCTAAAGCCCCCACAGCTAGACCAAAAGCTGCAAAGATACCGGCAAATTTAGCAATATCAAAATTATTAGCTGCTGGCGCACCAGCTGTGGTTTTGGCTTCAATATCTTTATCTCGCGACGCTGCAAACTTTTGTACTTGCTGTTCGATAAAAGCCGCAATGCGTCGGTAAGGTGTCCAAAACGCTTGTCGAATACTTACAGGTTGCGCTACGACTTTAGTAACACTGGCTTTCCAATCTCGGCCTTTACGATCGTAAAACACACCATTTCGTCCAGCAACCATTAGCTCGTCAACATCTCCCCCCGTTAAGGCTGCAACGATATTGAGCGGGGCCTCACCTTGGCGAGTACAAGTACAGTAAATTAAATAACAACCACTGAATGGTGCCATGGTAGCGTGACGATTGATATCACTCACTTGCAACACCAAATCACAGCTTCGCTGATCGATAAACAAGGTACCCGCCTGGAAAATCGCTTTTTGTTTACCTTGATAGAAATCACTAAAGCAGACAAAATTTCTGAGTAAAGTAACTAAATCACGCTGGTAACGAACGAGCTTTTCTAACGCATGTAGGTTATCCGCAAAAGTACAGGCCGCTAAATCTTGCTCTATTAGCGCTTGTAGCTTATTCGTAAGATCACTTGATAACAGTTGCTGTAAGTAAGTTAAATCTAGCTGGTGCAAAGCGGTATTTGGCCGAGTAGCCATCCAGTTACGCCATGCTGCCAGCTGTGCCGAAATATGTTGCCAAAGAGTAAAGCTAAGCTCGTTACAAGGCTCTCCCAGCAGGGGGGTCAGCACCTTATGACTAAAGTCCTGTATGGCACTGGCCCATGCCGGATTAATGCCACTGTTAAGGAGTAAAGCATTATCAGCGGCAATAGCCGCTAAAGGTAAAGCGGCAATATCACTATCTGCACTGGCTACGATTTTGTTTGCCAGATTATCGTAAACTGTGGTCGCTGGATTTAAATTCTGTGCGGCTTTAGGATCAAAAGCGGCGAGTTGGCAACGGAGAAAATAGTCATCGATTTTAGCTTGCACTTTTTCAAAAACCGCCACCGCATCCGCAGTTTGTTCGGCAAGCGGGCACAATGAGACTTGGCTTAGATCAAAACTGGCATGCCACTCTACAACCTGCTTCGCTTGTTCAAGGAACTGCTGCAAGGTGTCATGATTCACCCCTGCACCACCACTTCTGTCGACAATACCGCCCTGTGTTTTCACAATATCAGTAATAAACTGCTGCAGTTCAACATCAGCGGTCAGTTCAGGTACCACCACACCGTCACCATTAAAATGATTAGCGGCGAACAAACGGCTCGTATTAATTAAGTCATCAACCTGTAAAGGGTCCTGCGCCGTTTTCTCTGAATAACGCAACACTTGCTCAGCCGCATTTTTAATACCCGCCCCTACTGCATCACTATCAGCAATTGCGGCGAGCGGCAGGCCTGGCTGCGTAAACATAATATTCAAATCACCCAAGCGCTCACAGCTCCATTTTACCGCAGCTAAGATTTCGGGTACCCTGATTTGACCATCGCCATCCTGATCCAGCATTGCTAAAGTCGTACTATCAAATTCCAGCCCAGTCGTTGGACAATTCAATACGGTCCATAACTTGGGATCGAGCTCATTAAGATGTAATAAATCAGCTGGGGTAGCGATACTGACTTGATCAAATCCGCCTGAGCGGAAAAAACGCCATTGATGGTTAATAGTGGTTGTAGACAAGTTTCTGCTCCATGAGACTAAGTGAGATAAACCCAGCATAATGCAGTGCTTAGTCGCTTGCCATGCTTAAATGCAAAAAATCACGAAAGAATGTGGTTTTTAAGGCGCTAAGAACAAAAAACAAATTCAAAACCGCCAAATGACAGCGTTGTCATTAATAAGTATATCTGCTACATTGATTACAAAAGTATGGTGTTAATTTAGCGGAGAGCCTGAAAATGCAAGTTGTAATAAAATCAGATGCAACAGCGGTAGCTGAGTATGGTGCGGCGATCTTTATTCGTCAGATCATGCAAAAACCTGATTCTGTATTAGGCTTGGCGACTGGCTCAACACCTGTTGCCCTATATCAGCAACTGATTAGCGCTTATCAGGCAAAAAAAATTAGCTTTGACCAAGTTAAAAGCTTTAACTTAGATGAATACCTTGGGCTTGCGCCAGAGCATCCGCAAAGCTACCGCTATTTTATGCAACAGCAACTCTTTAATCATATTGATATCCTGCCTGCAAATACTGCGGTGCCAAATGGTGCAGCGCGAGATCCTCTGCAAGCTTGCCTAGATTATGAGCAGCAGATTACCCTTTGCGGTGGTATTGATTTGCAATTACTGGGGTTGGGTCGTAATGGCCATATTGGTTTTAACGAGCCCTCATCAGGCTTACGCTCTCGTACCCGCATTAAAACTCTAACAAAAGAAACCATTGCCGATAATGCCCGTTTTTTTAGTGCAGACGAATACCAACCACATTTATCTATCACCATGGGTATTGGGACTATTTTAGAAGCTCGCAAGGTTATCTTGCTGGCGACTGGCGAAAGCAAAGCCGCGGCAGTGAAAGCGATGATCGAAGGTCCATTAAGTGCTAGTTGTCCTGCGTCTGCCTTACAGTTACATCAAAATGTGGTAGTGGTTATTGATGAAGCCGCCGCCGCTCAGTTAGAGAATATTGACTTTTATCGGCATATCGAGCTTGAGAATACCAAATTGCTCACACAGTTAGGAAAAATCTAGCTTGGTTAAAGGCGAGAAAGGTGTTCGCACTCTGAAACCAGCGTAACACCTTGCAACACCGCGTTCAAAACGCTGCAACGCACTTTAAATCACTTGACTATCATTGGTCATTAGCAGCTAAAAGGGTTCAAAGCAAAGAGAGTTCAATCCCCCCTTAAAATTTAAGCTGCGCCAAGCCACAACTTAAATTTTAATAAAGATTTTTTTCTGATATAGCCAAAATGCGAGTAACCAAAATACGCCTACGTGCAGTATCGCAAAAGCCAAGGAAGCCAATTCAGCAGGTAGCAGCAAGTTCAGCTGCTGAAATCCCCAATCATAAAAACTGATGCGATGATCCGCTTGCTGCCAGACTAACACCTTAGCCGCGGTCACCGCCCATAACCATGACAGCATATAAATGAATAACGGGTTTGCGCCAAAATGGATCAAGCTTTGCGGCCAGCGCTGCTGTTTTATGTCCATACAATAAATGAGGCAGGCTAATAATAATAACGTTAATCCCGTCGAAAAAATAACGTAGCTCCCACTCCATAGCGGTTTATTAATTGGCCAAACAAAATGCAGTATTAAACCAAGTAAGATAAAAAGGACACCAAAGCGTGATAACAATTTAGCCGCTTGCTGATGATTCAAAGGGCGAATCTTAGTCGTGAATAAAAAACCTAACAACACTGAACTGACGGCAGGTAAGCTACTTAGCAGTCCCTCAGGGTCAAAAGGTTCACCAAACCCCTGATATAGGTGGGCTGGACCAAACAGCCATAGATCGACTTGCTGCACAACATTGCCTGTCATTACCATAGCACCTTGCGTTGAAAATAGCTGCAATATCAACCAGTACGCAGGCAACAATAGCAAGCTGAAGCACCATAGCTGTCTTGTGGAAAAAAGCGTCACTAAGACTGCAGCTATACCATAACAAAGCGCTATCCGCTGTAACACACCAGGAATACGCAGCTCAGTCCAAGCTGCCGTAAAGGGGAAATAATGCAACAGCAAACCACAACCAAACATAATGAGCGTGCGTTTTAAAATGCGTTGATACAGTGCCACACTTGGTTTAGCTTGTTGCATTGAAAACGCCATAGCCGAACCCACTGCAAACAAAAATAACGGAAAAACCCAATCGGCCAGAGTGAAGCCATGCCAAGGGGCATGTAAAAGGGGTGAATACACATAAGACCAGGAACCCGGTGTATTCACCAAAATCATTAGCGCAACCGCTAAGCCGCGTAGCGCGTCTAGCGCTAACATGCGGCTTGCTGCCGGCGTTACTTGCTTGACCATGAACTTAACTTATGGCCTTTAAATGCATAAAAAAGAATAAATAAATAACAAGGCAATAAAATCCAATACGCGGATTGGCTATTACCAGAAGTTTCGGCGAGGTAACCGTAACCCAGCGGTAAGATAGCTCCACCGGCAATGCCCATAATTAGCATGGCTGAGCCGGTAGCGGTTAGTTTACCTAAGCCAGCTAAAGCCAAAGGCCAAACGGCTGGCCATACTAAGGCATTAGCTAAACCCAATAAGGCAACAAAAAATACCGAATCAGGAACCGTAGGAATGCCCATCCAGCCAAAAGCAATCAGAGATAACTGCTGACTTTCGGTAGAGGAAAACATCACCCCTAAACTAAACAACAGACCAAAGATTGCCGATAATTGTAACGCTAGGGTCTGCGATAAATAGCGCGGGATCAGCAGTACGCCTAAAATATAGCCAACAACCATAAAGCTCATGGTATACGAGGTCAGGATAGCAAAATGCGCCACCCCTAATTGACTACCATATAAACCAATGGTGTCACCTGCAATGACTTCCACACCTACGTAACAGAACAGCGCAACAACCCCTAACACAAGTTGTGGATAAGCCAAGGCAGCTTTAACGTAACCCTTACTGCTTGCTTCCTTACCCTCTTCTTGCGGTAACTCTGGCAATGGCGCAAACCAGATAAATACAGCAAGTAGCAGCAGGACAATCGTCATATAAACATAGGGAACTACTAAGCGCGCAGACAGCTCTGCTAATTGGATCTGGCGTTCGACATCACTTAACACGGCTAACGCTTCTGCAGAAAATTGATCAATATCGCTTAAAACCATAGCAGCGAATACCACCGGCACAATGATCCCCGCTGCTTTATTGACCAACCCCATGATACTAATGCGCATGGCGGCACTTTCATGTGGGCCAATACAAACAAGATAAGGGTTGGTGGCAGTTTGTAAGATGGTCAAACCCGAACCTAGAGCAAATAATGCTAATAAAAACAAGGGGTACCATGCGCTTTGTGCTGCGGGAATAAATAGCAAAGCGCCAACGGCCATGATCAACAACCCTGCTAACATACCTTTTTTATACCCAAGAATATTGAGCAAAAACGACATAGGTAAAGCCATCACCGTGTAGGCAATATAAAAAGCAAAAGTGACCAACAGCGCTTGAAATTCGTTAAGCTCGCAAACAATTTGCAAAAATGGAATCAAAGCCCCGTTTAACCAGGTCACAAAACCAAAGATAAAAAATAAGATACCGATGATCAACATAGGTACTAGCGTCGACGAACGACTTGTTGTACTGAGTACTTTTTCCATAACGCTTCCTGTCAATTTATTGTTTTAGTTTGGTGTTTTCTCAAAGCGAGATTGCCCAGCTATCCAGCAATCCTGCACTGACCAATCGTCATTAAGCAGCACGGCATCTGCTGCAAATCCAGGTAATAATCGCCCACGTTGCTGGGCAATACCTAAAGCTTCAGCGGGATAAAGCGACGCCATGCGCAGCGCTTCTTCCGCGCTAACAGCTAACTCGATAATGGCATAGCGTACTGCCGACGCCATATCCAACACCGATCCGGCTAAGGCGCCGGCTTCGTTAGTTAACTTATTCCCGTCACGGATGACTTTGCCGTTAAAAAACGCAAATTCCTTATCGGTAGTTCCAACCGGCGACATGGCATCCGTTACAATAATAGCTTTGCCTTTAGGCTTGGCTAGCAAGGCTAACTTAGCCGCCAGCGGATGCATGTGCAGGCCATCTAAAATCAGCCCACACCAGCTATGCGCATCGGTCAAGGCAACACCGACCATGCCAGGCTCACGCGACGTTAAGGGTGACATAGCATTATAGAGATGGGTAAAACCACAGGCACCGGCAGCCAAAGCTTGCTGCACCACCTTGGCTTCAGCATTAGAATGGCCTAACCAGACTTTTACACCGGCGTCGGTTAACAAGCGAATTTGCGCAGGGCTGACATTCTCAGGCGCCACCGTTAATAAACGAATACCCAGATCGGTTCTTAAGTAAATAGCCAACTCAGCGTCACTCAGTTCTCGAATATGCTGCTCAGGGTGCACACCTTTTTTGGGTACGGCGAGGTGCGGCCCTTCAAAATGCACCCCGATGATACCCGGCACGCCATCCTGAATAGCCTGCGCAATCACATCGGCACTTTGTTGCATCACCGGTAAATTATCCGTAATTAACGTAGGCAACATAGCAGTAGAACCAAATTGGCTATGTGCGTGCATCATCGTTTGCAAAGTATCGATGCTTGGGGCATTGTTAAACAACACCCCCCCGCCACCATTGACCTGTAAGTCGATAAACCCCGGCGCTAAAATGCCAGCACGCACTGGGCCTCGGGCAGGTCGAATATGTAAAACCTGACCTTGAGCAATCTCAAGTTCTACATTATCCAACCAGTTTTCGCCATCAAACAAGCGCGCTACTGCAATAATTTCTGTCATAACATGACCTTAGCTGATTGCTCTGAATTTAATGCCTGTTGCTGTGCAAATTTGGCAAACCACACCGCACCCAGTTCTGGTGGCTCAGCCGCAGCAACGACTAATGCTTGCACATCCGCTGCTAAATAAGGAAATATTTTTGGCGCTAAACCGCCAATCAAGGTGAGAGCTGGGGGATTAATCGACATTAATCTTTTGGCAATGGCATTAATGTGGGCGGCACCTTCAATAATGATCTCTTGTGCTTGTGGATCGCCCTGCTCTGCTGCAGTAAAGACTAACGGCGCCAGCTTGGCGTACTCTGTTGCAGAAACATGCATAAAATGGCTTGCTAAATCAATGGCACCGACTAAGCCTAGTTGCTGCTGAAGCAATGCGGTCATGCGAGTCTTGGGTAAAAGCCCATCTAAACTTCGCAATACGCGTTGTAATAGTTGCAAACCAAACCAAGCGCCACTGCCACTGTCGCCATAAGGAAAACCATGGCCGCCAACCTCAAGTACCTTGCCATCTACAGCAGCTAAACCACAAGAACCCGTGCCACAAATAATCACTGCGCCATTTTTGCCCTGATGCGCCCCCATACAGGCCGCATGCAAATCGCTGGTAAGATAAAGTGCCGCAAAGGGATGTTGCCAAGCACTAAAAATTTGATGATATTCAGGAATATTCACTCCAGCTAAACCCGCGCCAACAATAATGTTTGCTAAGACGCTCTTTGGCAGTGCGGCTTCAGCTAATGCTTGATAGGTGGCATCAAGAATAGAGGCTTGCGCAACCTCCATACCACGTAACGGGTTAGCTGGGCCCCCTAAACCATGGCCAATTACTGAAAATTGCGCGTTGGTCAACACCACGCGACATTTACTACCGCCACCATCAATCCCCAAATAGTAATGTTGGTTCTCGGTCGTTATGCTTGTCATCAGCACTCCTTCACATGCTATTTTGCTCGATATGCTTTTCACGCTTGTTCCTGTTAACAAAACCCCAGTAAGATACAATTTTACTTGACAGAGAGTGGGCGCTTTGCGAAATTGACAGCGTTGTCATTTTTATTTCAGCATATCGTAATTACAGTAAATAACAAGAGCCTTGTTTAAAACAACGGCATTTTTTTCAGCAACTGCGGAGATTTCTGCAAATGAGAATATTTAAACCCCTTATTTTATTGAGTTTCTTAAGCAGTAGCGCTTTTAGTCAAATTAGCAGTCAAGCAGAACTAAACGAATTTACCCAACAAACCAGCCTCTGGTTTAGCACCACAGATAATCTATTAGCGGCCCCTGCAACTTTTAGCGGACAAATAGAGTTAATTAATCAGTCCAGCTTGCCTTTAGCGGCGGGCGAAAGTGATTGGGCGATTTATTTTCATTTAATTCGTAAAATTGATAACAGTAGTAGCCAAGGCTTGAAAATTGAACATGTGCAAGGTGATCTGCATCGTATCGTACCGACAGCTAACTTTGCTGGCTTAGCCGCAGGCGCAACCCTTAAAATCCCTTTTATCTCTGCGCCTTGGATGATTAGTTACAGCGATTTTATGCCACGGGCCTTTATGGTGAAACCGGGCTTAACCCCAGCGATTTTTGCCAATACCGATACTGAAGACTGGCATAAGTTTGTTAGGCCTTTAGCGAGTAAAAACCAATTACTGAGAAATATTGATCAAGGCGATTTATATCCAACAGTGACCAATGCTTCGCGTTTTAGCAAGCACCAAGCAGCACAACAGCAACTAAAAACCGAATATGCTCAAGCTGCAACAGACGCAGTTGCCTTACGAATTATTCCAAAAGTACAACAACTTAGCCAACAACCGGGCGTCACTCAATTGGATGCTAGCTGGCAATTAGTTGCCACGGCTACGCTACAAGCAGAAGCCGAATACCTGCAACAACAACTACAGCACTTAGGGTTAGCGCCTTTAGCAGCACAACCAAAAACAGCCTCGAAAGCTATTAAACTGCATATCGATACTGAGCTTAGCGGCGCTGAACGTTATCAATTACGGATTAGCCCAGATGCCATCCAGATCATCGGCTCAGATAGTGCTGGGGTGTTTTATGGCATCCAAAGTTTATTGGCCCTAGCGCCCATAACAGCACAACAGCGTGTCGCCACCCAGGGTATAACTTTACCTAATGTTCAGATCGATGATGCACCTCGCTATCATTGGCGTGGTATGCACTATGATATGGGGCGTAATTTTCATGGTGTTGCCGTGACCAAGGCGCTGATTCAGCAAATGGCTCGCTATAAGTTAAATAAATTACACTTGCACTTAACGGAAGACGAAGGCTGGCGTTTAGAAATTCCCGGCTTACCCGAGCTGACCGAGATTGGTGCTGTGCGTTGCTTTGATCTCAGCGAACAACAGTGTTTACTCACCCAACTGGGAAGTGGGCCTCATCGTTCAGGTTCTGGCAATGGCTATTACAGCCGCGCTGACTTTATTGAAATCTTAACGTTTGCCAAGCAACATCATATCCAAGTGATCCCCGAAGTTGATCTGCCTAGCCATGCCCGCGCTGCCATTAAAGCGATGGAAGTGCGTTATCAGCGTTTAAAAGCAAAGGGACAAATCGAAGAGGCCTTACGTTATCGCTTAACGGAGGATAATGATTTATCCAGTTATCTAACAGTGCAAAACTATAATGATAATGCGGTGAATGTTTGTCTTGCCTCAACCTATAACTTTATTGATAAAGTGCTGGCGGAATTGCAACTGATGTATCAAGACGCTGGCTTGCAATTAGAAATTTTCCATATGGGCGGCGATGAGGTGGGTAAAGGTGCTTGGGAGCAAGCTCCCGCTTGTCAGCAGCTGATTGCTAATGAACCTAAGGTCAATTCAGCTAAAGACTTCAAGCCTTATTTTATTAACAAGGTGGCAGAACTCACTAACCAAAGAGGCCTTGCCATGGCCGCTTGGGAAGATGGCTTAATGGCCGACAAGCAAACGCCGTTTGCGCGTTCACAATTTAATAATGAACGTGTCATCGTCAATGCTTGGGATAATATCTGGGAATGGGGTTACGGTGATCGCGCTTATGTATTTGCCAATCAAGGTTACCAAGTGGTGCAATCTGCAGGTACCAACCTGTACTTTGATCATCCGCAAGAAGCCCATCCTGAAGAACGAGGATTTTATTGGGCTACCCGCTATAACGATACGGAACGCGTGTTCTTTTATCGGCCAGATCATCTCTATCATAATGCCGAGTTTAAACGCGATGGTACGCCCATTACCGATTTAGCGGCATTATTAGGTCGCCCCCTACCCGCGCTAGAAAAACCTGAAAATATGTTAGGGATCCAAGGGCAAGTGTGGAGTGAAACCATTCGCACTGCTGAGCAGCTTGAACAAATGATCTACCCAAGATTATTGGCGCTTGCCGAACGTGCTTGGCATAAAGGGCGCTGGGAGCCAAACAAAAGCAGTAGTGAAGCCTCGGTTGACTGGATCAGCTTTGTCAGCCGTTTGACTGCGGTAGAACTGTTGCGACTGCAACACAGTGGCAGTCTGCATTATTTACCGCCACCTGGTGCAATGTTAAAAGAGGGTTATTGGCAGCTTAGTCAAGCTTGGCCTGGGCTTACGCTGGAATATAGTGTGGATAATGGTCAACACTGGCACACCTATACAAAGCCCATTAGCGCAAAACAAGCCGTCTTGATAAGAGTGCGTCTTGGTAAGGTAACTAGCCGTATTGAGTCATTACAACCTTGATAATGCTGCCATTCTACTTTTAAACTCATTAGCCCGGCTGGCGTTTAACCTTACGCAGCCGGGTAACTTTATGCAGAGTCTAAGCTTTTTTGTAACCAGAGTCTTAGCGCCTGTAATTTGCTGTGATCAGGTAAGGCTTTACCGGCAGGATTGAGTAAATGCTGTAACGCTGCTAACTCATTTGGGATATCGACAGCCTCAGCATTAAAGGCAAAATGCTGAAACATTGCAGCCCAAGCACGGCGCTCTTCTAGGGTGTAATGCTGCATACTTAGCATGGTATGAAGCAAACTATCAAAAGCAGCAGGTTGCACCGACTTTGCTGACAAACTACCCCCCCACCAATAATTAATTAGCATACTCACCGGCTCGAGTGATTCAACTTGATGCCACCATAGCAAAGGAATATATAAAAGATCACCTGGCAACAGCTCTGTTTGCAAGGCAGCGTCGATAGCAGCCTTCGCTCTTGGAAAACGCTGAAAATCGGGCTTGTTAACATTAAACAGGCTGATTGGCGTGCCTGTGGGAGCAAAATCTAAAGGCCCTGGGTATAAATTTGCGACTTGCTCGGGCGGAAACAGTGTAAAACGGCGGCGTCCGGCAACAACCGCGGCCAAGTTATGCCCGTCATCAAAATGTGCTGGCACCGTTACCTGATTGCCCAACCAGACTCGACCAGCAGCAGGCTCGGGTAAAAAGGGTAAGGGCAACTGCTTAGCTAACTCGGGTAAACAACGCGACAAGGTTGCACTCTGTAAAGCAAGATAAAGTGACGGTTGCGATGCACTGATCTTAATAAGTTGCTGCAATACGATCGTTAACGGATAACAACTACGCTCAAAATTAAACCCTTGATAATCCGGACGGTAAAAAATCCGACCGCCAGTCTCTGGCGCCATTAACAAGGTATCGGTTGCATGACCGCTATCAAAAGTCTTGAGATAAGTTAAGAGGGCTGCAGCGCCTTCCTGCGCCACCTGCACCAACGGCCACAATGAGACGGCTTGGCGTAATACCACTGGCTGTGCAAGTGGTAGCAACTCCTTTAAAAAATACTCGGGAGAACAACCATGATATTCAGTAATCTGTTGCATAACTTTTTCCAAATAAAAAAAGGCTGATCAATCCTTCTATCAGCCTTTGTCCAGGTAAGATTAATAACGTGTTACTTAGAACGCCATCCTTACTCCAGCGGTAAAGCGACGACCATTTTCATAAATAGAGAATAAGCGTGCTTTGTCGGTGTTGTATTCGACTACTCGTTCATCAGTAAGATTTACGGCTTCAAACGATAACACCACGCTATCTGTCAGGTTATAAGAGAAACTGGCATCAACCTGACCGTAGTCATCATTCCACAGCTCATCGCCGTTCCAATGTAAACCCTTGTACCATTCTGTACGGTAGTTATACATCAAGCGCACGCTGAATAAGTCTGTTTCATAGTAACCGCTAAGGTTAACCATGTGTTTCGACGTTCCCTCAACTAAACCAGAACCAGGCTTGGTCAGATCGCGATCTTCATCACGTTTTGCACTGGTATAGGTGTAGTTGGTAATCACACCAAATTCACCAAAGCTTTGCTGATAGCTTAGTTCCATACCTTGGGTACGACCACCAGGACCATTGCTTGGACGAGTAAAGGTCACATCGACCATTTGCTCTTCCTGTTCCCAATAGCGCTGATCAACAAAGGTTGAGAAACTGCGATAGCTCTTCACATCTTTTAAGAAGTATGTGGCAGCAAATACTGAAGATGGATTGAAATACCATTCATAACTGAAATCAAACTGATCAACAATTTGTGGTTTCAACATTGGGTTACTAGCAGTACCTGTTGGCTGAGCGACGTTAAGTGAACCGTAGCTAACAGAAGTAGAAATATCATTCCAGTTCTGGCGCGCCATCACTCTTGCAGCACCAAAGCGCAGTAATGAGTCGTCTGTCAGGTCCATCGCGATATTAAAGCTGGGTAAGATTTCACTGTAATCATTTTTCACTTCAACCCAAGCCAGTTGGCTAGGCGTTAGCCATTCACGATCTACTGTTAAAAAGCCCCAACTATCATCAGAAAACTCATAGCCACCTGAGGTTTGACGGGTATCGACATAGCGCAAACCTAAGTTACCGCGGAAACCTTCACCATCAAAGTCTCCCTGCACGTAAAACGCAGTAATATCCTCTTCCACGGCCCAGTTTTCCGCTAGGATCAAGGAGCGAGCATAATCCGCTTTTACGCCATTTAAGCCTACGAAAGCAATTTCTTCCATCCGATCACGATTATGAATCACTTGCTGACCAAGATTACCATTAACCGCAGCATTCACATTCTGACTTCCGGTAGTCAGGTTACATTGCGCCAGCGTCGGGCACGTATCGAAGATATACTGTAAATAAACTGGCCAGCTTGGCGCTAGCGAAGCATCAGCAAGCGTATTAGGACCATGCCAGCTATAAGCGGTACGACCTTGAGTACGCTCCGCGGCACGAAATTTCACACCAGTATGTAACTTGTTGAATACGCCGTACTCTACCGGAATGCTTAGATCAAATTGAGCATAATTTTCTTCATCGGTAGTCGGTTTTTCACCGCCCCAAATCCAGCCCGCACGGAATTGTGCTGGATCTGCCGCGTTAACCACGGTGCTGGCACTGGGTGTACTACCACGTAAATCAAAGTTGTAACCTGTGGTGGTGACATATTCCCATGAGGTCTCACGTAAAGTCCCCCCTTTGGCACGTGTTGTACCAAACTGCGCATGTAACTCGTAGTTATCAGCACGGTAATTCAGGTCAAAATCAATACCTTTAGTTTCAGTAGACGCTACCCGATTGATAAAGTTATATGCGGCAGTACCACCACTGGCAACCGTACCAGCAACCACGCTGTTATCAACACGAGCAACATTGGTCAACGACGCTGCATCATTGTTGACAAATACCAGCCAGTTGGCGTTTTGGTTATTCGCATCCACTTTTGAATGTAAGGCGTTTACCGTTAAATCAAACTGATCAGAAGGCGCATACTGGAAAGAAGCAAACAGGGTTTCACGCTCACGTTGTTGTTCAAAACGTGGCACACCAATATGGCTTGGTACACGGCTGTTTAAATCTGGATTTTGTGGCCAGCCCAGAATTTCAAAACCTTCCCGCACTACTGAACGGTCTTGTTTAATGGCAGAAACCAACACACCGAAAGTTTCATCTTCCGTTTTCCAAGAATACAGACCAGATAACTGCGGATCCCAAGCTTCTGCCATTTCAGAATATTGGCCTTCAATCGATAAGTTAACCGAATTGGCATCTAAATCAAGTGGCTTACGGGTACGCAAGATCACAGTACCACCGATGGAGCCTTCATCAATACTGGCCATCGGTGATTTGTAAACTTCTAAGTCTGATACCAGTGCCGAAGGCAACATGGTGTAGTTAAAGCTACGGCCTGGGTTATCTAAAATAAACCAGTCAGCTGTTGCAACAGATTGACCGTTTAACAGGGTACGGTTAGTAGCAGAACTGGCACCACGAATAGTGATTTTTTCACCTTCACCAAATTCGCGACTTACGCCAACACCCGTAATACGCGACAAGGATTCCGCTACGTTGCGATCCGGAAATTTACCAATGTCTTCAGCAGTTACAACATCCACTACCGCATCGGAGTAACGTTTTGCATTCAGGTTTGCTTCTTGTGAAGCGCGAATGCCGCGAATTTGAATGACTTCAACTTTTTCTTCAGCCGCAGCCTCAGTATTGGCGAAAGCCATAGGTTGAGTGCCAAAAAAACCTGTTAATAAGGCAGCCTTTACTGCCAAGGTGCACAAGCCAATCTTTTGGTTAAGCATGGGGTTCTCCCGTTCCTGTTCTGGTAGTCTTGTTGTTATAGTATGACAACGCTGTCATAAAATAACCATACACAAAAAAAACTCTCTTGGCAAATAACTCAAGCTGTTTTTTTAAGCAGTTTTTCTTTCGACCTACTTTGTTAGCCGTGTTACTGGCAAAACTTCGTTACATCAAGGCTTATACAAGTCGACATAAAGGAATAAAATTCAATAAAATAAGTAATATACAACCTTGATAACAAAAGTGATGTTAAGCGTAAAATTATGATACCGGGCAAACATATCAAAAATCACATCGAAAAAAATAAGTACCATATCAGTGATAATGCGCTATAACTTTGCTGCACAGATGACCAGCGCTGTCATCGAAACAGAAAGCCATTGCGGTCATTATGCAAACAACCGCATAATATGCAGCCAACCGAAAGATGAAGTAGACATGAAAGTTACCATTAATGATGTAGCCAAGCTGGCCGGGGTATCGATAAAAACCGTATCCAGAGTGATGAATAGCGAACCCTCTGTGCGTCAGGACACTATTGATAAAGTGATGGCTGCGGTGAAGCAGCTACAATACCAACCTAATGCTGCCGCGCGAAACTTAGCCAGTAGTAAGTCTTACAGCATTGGTTATGTTTATGATAATCCGAATGCGTATTACATTATTGATATGCAAAATGGCTTGTTAGAGGCCTGTCATAAATATGGCTATGAACTGCTGATCCACCCAACCAATGCCAAATCCAGCGGTATCGTGCAAGAGGTGTTGGAGTTAGTGGAACGATCGCGTTTAGCCGGCTTGGTGCTTACGCCGCCTTTTTCAGAAATGCCAGAGCTTGCGACGGCCTTAGATGAAAAAGGTATCGACTATGTGCGCATTATTTCTGGATCAACGCCTTCTGAAAAATTCAAAAATTGTGTTTTAGTCGACGATTTTACGGCAGCCTTTCGCATTACCAATCATTTACTAGACCAAGGTCATACTAAACTGGCATTTTTATGTGGCGACGAAGAACATAGTTCTAGCGGTGAGCGTTTAGCAGGATTTCAAGCAGCATTAAATAAACGCAATATTCCGGTAAACGACAAATATGTCATTCCAGGAAGCTATTCCTTTGAATCCGGCGTAGCAGGCGCTAAACAGTTATTAGCACTACCAGAGCTACCAACCGCAATCTTTGCTTGTAATGACGAAATTGCGGCTGGTGCACTATTTTGTGCTAGGCTATCGCAAATCAGTATTCCGGAGCAATTAGCCATAGCGGGCTTTGAAAACAGCCCTTTTTCGCGACAAACCTGGCCGCCGCTGACGACGGCGAATCAACCCAACAAAACTATTGCCCGGCAAGCTGCAGAATTGCTGTTTAAAGCCAGTAAACAAAGCGGTAAACCCTTGAGTTTTGAACAGCCGGTATTTGTGCCCGAACTGGTGGTGCGAGAATCGACTCGTCGCGATCTGTAGTTCTCAATTCTCGATCGCGATACGACCTACTTTAACAAAATTATGCCAGCAACGCGCCTGTGGGGCTAATACAAATAAATCGCCATTCTGACCAACCAGTTGCTGCGGCACTCCCGCTTGACGCGCAACTTCTGCGTTGGCACGCATATGCGGCTCTTCGCCATGCACGGGCACAGCAATCGCCGGTTTAACATAACGATAGAGTAAATCCAACTCTCCCTGATTGGGGTGCCCTGAAACATGAATAGGCAGCAAGGTATCAGTTGGTTGCAGCACTTGCACTTTTTTAGCCTTAAATTTATCAATTAACCGACTGATGAGCATTTCGTTACCGGGGATCATGATCGCACTAAAGATCACTAAATCATCTTCCTCTAACAGTAACTGCGGATGCCGATCTTCGGCTAATTTCGTTAAAGCAGCGCGCGGTTCACCTTGACTGCCGGTGGCCACTACTAATACTTCTGCGGCGGGCAAAAAACCAATATGGCTGGCTTCAATCAATGGGATGTCCTCTGGCCATAAACCACATTGTCGTGCTGCGCCGACCATATTTTCCATAGCTCTTCCAAACAGCGCTAAATAGCGACCGCTTTGCTGCGCCACTCTGCCAAGACTGATTAAGCGACCAATATTACTACTAAAGCCACTAACCACCACACGCTGTTTGGCCGGTTTGATGACTTCCAATAGCGCTTGATAACACGCAGTTTCTGACAGCGAAAACCCACTTTTTAACGCGTTGGTCGAATCACACACCATAGCGGTAATCCCCAACTTAGCCAGTCGTTTAAACACCTGAGGTTTGAAAGCCCGCCCTAGGATCGGGGCGGCATCCATTTTCCAATCCGCCGTATGAAAGACTGTGCCAGCTTCGGTGGTGATCAGTAGCGCCTGTGGCTCTGGGATAGAATGGGTAATATTAAGCCAATTAATTAAAAAAGGACCGCACTGACAGGTGCCACCGGCTGGAATCTCGATGATGGGCATGTCGATGGAGAGACCACTGCGGGCTATTTTCCGCCGCAACACTTCAGCGGCAAAAGGCGTGCAATACACCGGCGCTTGGAAGCGAGGCCATAAATGCACCAAAGCACCAATATGATCTTCATGCGCATGGGTGATCACGATAGCGCATAGACGTTCTCGCTGCTGGCTGATAAAACTGGGATCTGCCGCCTGCACCTCGGCAGTAAGTTGATTAACGCTGGTTGAAGCTCTGGCTGGCTGTAACGGATTATAAAAGGTGACACCACAATCAACCATTAGCCATTGCCCAGCATGACCATAGAGGTTTAAGTTCATGCCTATTTCACCACAGCCGCCCAAGGGCAAAAACCACAGATCTTTTAAACCTGGTTGCATCGCAAATACTGCTGCCTGATTCAAATTTACCTCCATCAGCTACAGGCAAATACGTTACCTTCTTCGCAACAATTCTCAACTTAGCCCGAGAATTATTTTTACTACTATAAGGTATACGGACTATTACAGCAAAACAGTCTATTTAACTTTAAAGAATCTACTATGAGGTAAAGGTGCGAGATGTAACGCGGAGCAAAGTTGGGTTCTTGTTGATCTGTGCTACATTCTGGTTTGCTTGGTCACTGCTGCGCCAACAATAATGGGCAGCAGTACCAGAAAAACAATACAACTAGCGGGTTCGGCTGGGGAAATCAGCTACCCCCTGCTCAGTGCGGGTAACGGGCACAATGGTGCCATCAGGGTTAAAGTACAAATACTCAACAGCAGTATGCCGCTGGCGTTTTTGACAACTCGACTCAGGTGTTTCTAACCAACGATGGTAAAACAGCAACCACTGGCCTTGGTACTGCACAATGGAATGGTGATTATTACTTTGGTGTTCCTGCTCCATAATCACACCACGATATTGCCATGGGCCTTTTGGCGAAGTTGCGGTGTAATACGTTAGCACTCGATTGCCTTCTGGCATGGTGAAATAATATAAATTGTCGCGTTTAAATACCCAGGGGCCTTCCATCTTAGGTTCATAACCCCCCATGTCCATCTTTAGAAAATCGCCTTGAATACTGCGCATATCCTCGGCCATTTCGACCACATAGTAGTCAAAGTTCTGACCATGAAAGTACAAGTACGCTTTACCATCATCATCAATAAATAGGGCGGGATCATTGGCATAAGGTTCACGCCACAAGGGTGCATCAATCACATCCTTGAAAGGGCCTGTGGGCGAATCACTCTCAGCAATACCAATACCCATCCACTTTGTGCTATTGCTAGGGGTGACGCGATCTTTAATCCCCGTCCCTGCTGGAAACACAAAATAGTATTTACCATTTTTATACGCGGCATCCGGTGCCCAAGCATAATCATCAGCCCAACTTAACTCTGCAACGGACAATACTGGACCATGCGCTTGCCAATCCACCATGTCATCGGTAGAAAAGACATGCCAATCTTTCATATGAAAATCGTGCTGGCACTCTTCATCATGCGAGGTGTAAACATAAAGTCGGCCATCAGACCAGACATGTGCAGAGGGATCGGCCGTGCGAATGGGTTTGCCATCGATCAACAAACCAAAATCTAGAGGGTTTTTAGCAGGGGCAATAGCTGAATAAACTAAGCCTCCAATAAGAATACCCAAAACTATTTTGTTCATGCTAAGTTCCTTATGCTATACCCAAGCTTCTATTTATGTTCAGTAGCATGCCAAAGCCAGCAACAGACAAGCGAACTTTTTCGTAAAAACTCACCAAAGTTTCCACTGTTAACACAAAACAGTGCTGCATAGCACATTAGCGTTCTCTTGTAAAAAAGAGGCTTATATTCTCCCTATTCATTGTTATCTTTAATTCACACCAACCTTAATAAGTTAACGAAATTAACTGTGCAGAGTTTGACCAAATCAAAAGCGACTGCTTTATTTAATGCAAATCTATTTTTCCAATATCAATACAAGGAAGACGAAAATGGGCTTTAGCAATAAAATCAAAGTAA
>CAZNXI010000043.1:13155-19359 GCA_964577005.1 uncultured Rheinheimera sp. | reverse complement strand
TCAAACATTGGGGTAGGCGTTGTATCATGTAATACGTACTGATCGCGGTAATGCTCAAACAAGGTTTGGCGTTGTACTTTATCGGTGTGTGGAAACAAGATATCAAAGGCGGGTTCTAAACTTAGACCAATGATATGCTGCACCGCAGCCGCATCAGGCACCGTTATTCCTGTTTTAGCGGCGGCAACTTGCATGGAGGAGACAATACGGCCTACTGAATCCATTACAGTACCGTCCCAATCAAAAATCACTAGCTTTACTGCTGACATCTTATTTTCTCGTTAATCTGCTCATTGCCTGCGCGAGCTGTGTGTCCAAAGGCGCTTCAAACCGCATGGTTGTTTCTGTGCCCGGATGTAAAAAACTTAAACTAAAAGCATGCAAAAATAAGCGATTAAGGCCAAGTTGGTTCATTTGCTGACTAAAGGCGTTATCACCATACTTATCATCACAGGCAATAGGATGACCTTTACACGCAGTATGAACTCGAATTTGGTGCGTACGGCCTGTAACAGGAAAAGCTTCTACCAAGGTGCCCTCTTGATAACGCTGCAAGATGCGAAAACGCGTTTCTGATGGTTTACCTTCAGCAGCATCCACCTTCACCACACGCTCCCCTGATTGCAGAGTATTTTTTTTCAAAGGCTCGGTGACTTTACGTACTTTGTTATCCCAATCACCCGCAACTAAAGCCCAATATTTTTTCTCAACCACTTTGTCGCGCAGCTGAGCATGTAAATGCGTCAATACCGACCGTTTTTTAGCAATCATCAAACAGCCTGAGGTATCTCGGTCAAGCCGATGCACTAGCTCCAGATGTTTTGCTTGCGGACGCAGCGCGCGTAGCGCTTCAATCACACCAAACTGCAGACCGCTACCGCCGTGTACCGCCATACCAGAGGGCTTATTCAGCACGATAAGATCGTTATCTTCAAATAAGATATGTTGTTCCAGATCTTTAACCAAACTGAGTTTAACCGATATGGCTTCTGGCTCTGCTGAAACAGTAATGGGAGGAACCCTTACCACATCATCAGCTTGCAATTTATACTCAGGTTTAATGCGTTTTTTATTAACCCGCACCTCTCCTTTTCGTAAAACCCGATAAATAACACTTTTAGGTACGCCTCTAAGGCGAGCAATTAAAAAGTTATCTATACGCTGACCTATAAAATCGCTTTCGATTTCAATCATTTGTATGGGCAATTTTATCTCATCAGTCATGGCGTCTAAATACTCTGCTAAAATTACAATTAAGTTGCTATCCGGTACACAATAGTGGGATAATCCTCCCGCTAATTCTGCCAGAATAAGGCAATTAGGGCGCCCAAAGTAACATAAGAGAAGTTGTGCGGCACCGTCAGGGGATGTGATCATACCGAAATCGTGGTGAAAACCAATGTTTTTTATACCCCCGGCGTTAACTCACTGCCATTTGTCTGAGGTGATGTTGCGTAATTTGTTACCAATAACGACAAAACACAAAATCCAGTTACTGGGCAAAAAATTAAGATTAGCCAGAACGCAGCGCTCGTCGGCGATGTGTGTCAGATTTAACAACGAAGACAGCAGTGAAGATTAGAACAGCTAACACAGCTAAATAAATTCCTACTGTCACGAGTAAAAATTAGGTTCCCTCAAGCACCCAGTCGTGAGACTGCACCCTTTAGTGTTTGATAACGTCTGAACACCCAGGTGCCCAGTAGTTGTGTTGTGGCTGCAAAACGAGTCACCCAACGATGAAAAGAATGTTAATTAATGCGACGCAGGAAGAAGAAATCCGCGTTGCACTGGTCGATGGCCAGAAACTGTATGATTTGGATATTGAAAGTCCTGGTCACGAACAAAAAAAAGCCAATATTTATAAAGGTAAAATAACCCGAGTTGAACCCAGCCTCGAAGCCGCTTTCGTCGATTATGGTGCAGAGCGCCACGGCTTTTTACCCCTAAAAGAAATCTCCCGCGAATATTTCCCCTCTGGTTATAGCTTCGATGGCCGCCCCAACATCAAGGATGTGGTGAAAGAAGGTCAGGAAGTGATTATTCAAATTGATAAAGAAGAACGCGGCCAAAAAGGCGCAGCCTTAACCACCTTTATCAGTTTAGCTGGCTCTTACCTGGTGTTAATGCCCAACAATCCGCGCGCCGGCGGCATTTCGCGCCGGATCGAAGGGGATGAGCGTCAGGAATTAAAAGATTCCTTAGGCCAGCTCGAGATGCCTGATGGTATGGGGTTAATCGTCCGCACTGCCGGTGTGGGTAAATCATACGAAGAGTTGGATTATGATTTAAAAGCCTTACTAAAACACTGGTCTGCAATCACTGAAGAAGCACAAAAGCGCCCTGCTCCTTTCCTGATTCATCAGGAAAGTAACGTGGTATTCCGTGCGATCCGTGATTATTTACGCCGTGATGTTGGCGAGATTCTGATCGACAGCCAAAAGATTTTTGAAGAAGCGAAAATTTATATTCAGCAATTCCGTCCTGACTTTGCCCATCGGGTAAAAATGTATCAGGGTGAAGTGCCGCTGTTTATGCATTACCAAATTGAAAATCAAATTGAAACAGCCTTCCGTCGCGAAGTGCGTTTACCTTCAGGTGGCTCGATCGTTATCGACAGTACTGAAGCCTTAACCGCCATTGATATTAACTCCTCAAAGGCGACCAAAGGCGGTGATATTGAAGAAACGGCCTTTAATACTAACCTAGAAGCAGCAGATGAAATTGCCCGTCAATTACGCTTACGCGATTTAGGTGGCTTGATTGTTATCGACTTTATCGATATGACGCCAGTGCGCCATCAGCGTGAAGTAGAAAATCGTCTAAAAGATGCCGTTAAGCAAGATCGTGCCCGGGTACAAATTGGTCGTATTTCACGCTTTGGTTTATTAGAGATGTCGCGCCAGCGTTTACGCCCTTCATTAGGGGAGTCCGCAGGTCATGTCTGCCCTCGCTGTCACGGTCGTGGCACTATTCGTAGCATTGAATCCTCTGCATTATCTATCTTGCGCTTAATCGAAGAAGAAGCCATCAAAGATAATACTAGCCAGATCCATGCTCAGGTACCGGTATCTGTTGCTACCTATTTAATAAACGAGAAACGCGAAGGCGTTCGTCGCATTGAACAACGCAACGGTATCCGTGTGTTTATTATTCCTAATGAACACTTGGAAACGCCTAACTATGAAGTGAATCGTGTACGCATTGACGAAGAAATTGATGATGCCAGCTACACGTTAACGAAAGTCCCTGAGCAGACCGATAAACTGTATCACCCTTCCAGTGAAACAGTGAAAGAAAAACCAGCTATTTCGGCTCTGAGCATGACACAAAATACGTCACCGGCTCCTGCGCCAGTGAGTGCACCCGCTCAGACCAAAGCTGCAGTGGCTCAGGCAACAGAACCAGGTATGTTCAGCCGTATGTTAACCTGGTTGTCTAGTTTATTTAGCCCAGCAGCAACGACTGAGATGCCTGTCAGTAAAACGACAGAGCAAAAATCGTCAAAAGGTTCCAAGGAATCTCGCAATGACCGTGGCGACAATAATCGTCGTCGTAATAACAATCGCCGGCGTCGTCCTGAGCAAACAGATAAAATTTTGGACAAAGCAACTGACAAAGTTGCGGTAGAAGAGAAAAGCGTTCGACCAGAACGGCAAGAACGGCCGAAGCAGGTTACGGAGAAAACTACCCGTCCACAGGAAAATCGTAAACCTCAGCAAGAGCCACGCGTTGAGAAACCGGCCGAAGAAATGGCGGCTGAGCCTAACAGTCGCAGTGCCGCAGCTGAACGTCGTCAACGTCGTAATCTGCAGCGCTCAGTGAGAATAAGCAAGCCTGAAGCAGTAGATGCTGTTGTCGTGGATGCTACCTCGTCCGTTTTCAGCGCAGCTAATCTTAATGTCCAAGCTAGTGACAGCGCGCTTGTTACTGAGTCGGCTGAAGCGCTCATGACTAGCACACCTGTTACGCCTAGCACCACCAATGGCGATGATAACAGCCCGGTAACGGTTAGTGCGGCAACGCATGAAACCTCATCTGCCACCTCAGACGTCACTGAGGAGACTACGGTAGTAGAGCTTGATGCGGCAGAAAGCAAGCATGCTGACACTGATAGTAATGAGCCGCGCAGCCGCAGCCGTCGTTCACCACGCCATTTACGCGCTGCCGGACAAAAGCGTCGTAAAGAGCAGACTGAACAAGCTGATCAAACGCAACAACAGGAGCCGCTAGAGGAGAGTAGCTTGGTCGCAGAAACTGGCGGATCAGAGCCTGAACCGACACCTGTTGCAAGCGTGACTGAAGCTACTACGACTCGTGTTGACGCTGAGATTGCACCAACAGTTGCTGCTGCCCCAGTGGTTACTGAGCAGACAGAAGCACACACTGATGATGTCGTAGTTGAGCCGGCTGCTAAGCCTACGCGTAGCAGAAGTCGACGTCGCAATCCCAAAGTTGAGGCCGTAGCAGAAAGCGATGCCGCACCAGCAGACACGGCTGCAGAGCAAGCTGTTCAGCAAGTCGAAGTGGCAGTAGCCCCAGCAGTAAATGACACAGCTGATAACAGCCCTGCCGTACCTGTTGAAACGCCTTTGCAACAGAGCTTGGAGCTCTCGGCACCAGTAACCCCAACTGAGTCTGCCGCTGAAGGTGTTACACCAGAGTTCGCAGCAACAGCGGAAGCAGAAACGGTTGTGACAGAAGCAGTTGTGACAAATACAGCTGTGATAGCAGCAGCTGTTACAGAAAAACCGGACAGTGAGGTTAATGCTACGCTAGAGTCAACTGCCGTGGTCGCAACTGAAGCTAAGGCGAGTGTTGCAACGAGCTTACCGCTTGCGAGTAATGACAAAGCAACGCCGCGGAGTCGTTTTGGCAATATGGTAGTAGCACAGATGACAAAACCAGTGAGCGTGAATGAAGACGCTGCACCGGTTGTTGTGAGTGCAGCCACGCCAGAACAACGTCCGGCTGTGGTGACGTCTAATCGCCCAGCTGGCTCAGCCTTTGCTCGTCAGACGGTTACCGCGCCGATGACCAAACCTGAGAAAGTCGATTAATCATCGTTATACCTAAACAAAAATGCCGACATTATGTCGGCATTTTTATTGGTGTTTTAATTGGTATTAGCAGTTATAAACAATTTACCCCGCGTAATTTAAACGCTTAGAAATCGTATTTAGCGCTAAATTGAATGCGATGCATATCACCGTCTAAACCACTTTCAACTTCACGGTTGGCAAATTTATACTCAATACCCATCATAAATTTAGGATTGAACTGATACAACGCATTCGCACTATAGCTGTGTGTCGATTTCGTCACGCCAGCTCCAGTTAAACTAACATCATTACTGGCACTTAACATTGAATAAAGGAAAGTTGAACGCCATTGATCGTTCCACAAATGACGATAAGCGACTGAAAAAGAAGTTGCATCGATAGCTTCCAGTTCGGCTGCACTTGTTGCGCTGGTTAACACCGCGCCATTGAAGGTATTTAAACCCACATAACGGCCTAGGCCTTTACCGTGGTTTAGCGTAAAGCGAATATCATTTTTATTCGCAAAGTTAAATTTACCGCTCAATGACACACCATAAGATACGATACTGTCATCATAAGCGACACCGTCATAGGTACCATCGATAGCAATCTGCCGTAATAAACCGCCTAAACGGAATGACGCATTCTGCGTTTTAAAATTATAACCGAAGGTTAGATCTGGTGTAGCGTTATCGTCGGTTGTGATACGAGAACCAGTACCAAAGCGCCCTACTGTACTTTCAGGGTTCTCTACCGCAATTGAGAAATTACCATTGGTATAACGGACCTGCGCTTGACGAATAAAGATTGCCGCATCAGCATTACCCACGAAGTCTAAAGTATCGGGTAAAGACTGCAGATCCATAAAATTCGACCATGTTTGACCCACAGTCCAATTCTTATAGGTAACAAAAGCATGACGAATTACTGGGCTATAACCATTAGTGGTGCGCTCATCGTTGCCATTGCTGCTGGTCATCATATCGAATTCCAGACGACCCACCATCTTTTCACCGTTACCCAAATCGGTAGCGGTACCGAAGAAGAAACGTGACTGTCTCGCATGCGCATCAAAACGCGATGTACTTTTGCCACCAATTGGGGTTAAAGCTGGAACATAAAAATCACGACCAACACCGGCAATTTCACCTACGAGTTCCAG
>CAZNXI010000043.1:0-13145 GCA_964577005.1 uncultured Rheinheimera sp. | reverse complement strand
TTTTTCCAATCCTTCAATAAGTCCAGTACATGGAATATTTCCGAATGTATTTTTGAGATGATCTGTATCAGCCACAAAGTTACCAATTTCACCATCTGATGTATCGGTGTACATCATATCTAGCTTAACAAAGCCGCCATAAGTAACGGTTGTATCGCCTACTTTAAACCCGTTATCGGCCTGTGCTGCGCCAGTAGTTAAAGCCAGCGCAACAGCGACTGCCAAGGTATTGAGTGTCTTACTTTGTCTCATCTGGAGTTCTCCATTTATTTTTATAGTAGTACTAGTTTTTGTTTATAGATGACATCACGGTTTTCGTAGTCAAACTGTGGTCGACAGACTGCATCTTCGCAATTAGCCTTTAGTCGCAATTCGCACACCTGCTTACTCTCGTCTAGACTATGGTCTAATTCCTTTTAAAGGCTCACTCCTTTAGAAATATACTAATTATTTTAATAAGGTTCGCAGGGGATGTTATGACACAAGCAGCACTTTATCCGGTTCCAGACAATGTGAAAAATCGTTGCCATATTACTAACGAACAATATTTAGCACTTTATCAAGAGTCTATTGAACAACCTGAACAATTTTGGCAGAAACAAGCCCAACGTTTACAGTGGAGTAAGCCATTTACTCAAGTCAAAGATACTAGCTATGAACTGGGTAAGGTTAAAATTAACTGGTTTGCGGATGGCGAACTGAATGCCAGCGTTAATTGCTTGGACAGACATTTACCCGCACGTGCCAATCAAGTGGCATTTTACTGGGAGGGTGATGAACCTGGCGTGCAACAAGAAGTAACTTATCAATCACTCTACGAAGAAGTGTGTCAGCTTGCAAATGGCATGCGCGCCTTGGGTGTGGGCAAAGGTGACCGAGTGACGATTTATCTGCCGATGATCCCACAAGCGGCGGTTGCGCTGTTAGCTTGTGCACGAATTGGTGCCGTTCACTCTGTTGTGTTTGCCGGGTTTTCTCCTGATGCGCTGGGTAGTCGTATTGTCGATTGCGATTCTAAACTGGTTATTACAACCGACCAGGCACTACGCGGAAGCCGCGCCACTAACCTGAAAGATAATACCGATATTGCACTTGCCCACCTTGGTGATACCAATCCTGTTAAAAATGTGATTGTTATTAAACATGTTGGCAAAAATATCGACTTTCATCAGGGCCGCGATGTCTGGTATCACGACTTATTAGCTCAACAAGCTAAAGAATGCGCTCCTGAGCCGATGAATGCTGAAGATCCGTTATTTATTCTGTATACCTCAGGTTCTACCGGCAAACCGAAAGGTGTACTGCATACCACCGGTGGCTATTTAGTTTATGCCGCTATGACTCATCAATATGTGTTTGATTACCAAGATGGCGATATTTATTGGTGTGCTGCCGATGTGGGCTGGGTAACAGGTCACAGCTATATCGTATATGGCCCCTTAGCCAATGGCGCTAGCAGTGTTATGTTTGAAGGGGTGCCAACCTATCCTAGTGTAAAACGTATCGCACAGATCGTCGATAAGTATCAGGTGAATATTCTTTATACTGCTCCTACCGCTATTCGTGCCTTAATGGCGCATGGCGATGCGCCAGTTGAGGGTGCAGATCTTAGCTCATTACGCATTTTAGGCAGCGTTGGCGAGCCGATTAACCCAGAAGCTTGGCATTGGTACCATGATAAAATTGGTAAGGGTAACTGCCCTATTGTTGATACGTGGTGGCAAACTGAAACGGGGGGTATTTTAATCACACCACTGCCAGGTGCAACCGACTTAAAACCAGGCTCTGCCACCCGTCCATTCTTTGGGGTTAAACCCGCCTTAGTGGATAACGAGGGTAATATAGTTACTGGACAAGGTGAAGGCAATCTGGTCATCACTGACAGTTGGCCAGGTCAAATGCGCACCCTGTATGGTGATCATGAACGCTTCGAACAAACCTACTTTAGCACTTATGCCGGTGTCTATTTTACAGGGGACGGTGCCCGTCGTGATGAAGATGGCTATTATTGGCTAACCGGTCGTGTTGATGATGTTCTGAATATTTCAGGTCACCGCTTAGGTACGGCTGAAATTGAAAGCTGTTTAGTGGCACATGAAGCTATTGCCGAAGCCGCGGTCGTTGGCTATCCGCACGATATTAAAGGTCAGGGTATTTATGTTTACGTCACGCCTCGCGTGGGTGTAGAACCGAGTGATGATCTGACTAAAGCAATTAGAGCATGGGTACGTGAAGAAATTTCCCCCATCGCTACGCCAGATCTGGTACAGTGGGCTCCAGCAGGCCTGCCGAAGACCCGCTCAGGTAAGATTATGCGTCGTATCCTGCGGAAAATCGCTGCAAACGAGCATGATCAGTTAGGTGATATTTCTACGCTTGCCGATCCATCAGTAGTTGAAATGTTGGTGAATAATCGGTTAAATCGTAAATAAGGCACCTAATCTTTTACACTGAGTTTGCGTGTCTCCAGTCGCAGCAAATCAGGCCGCAACATAGCGGCCTTTTTTATAATTAAAAAATACAGGCGAACACCGCTGGAGGGAGAATGGCAAAATTAATCGTGGCGGACGATCATCCGCTGTTTCGAAATGCACTAATTAATGCCATAAGTAGCACTTTTACTACCAAAGCAACCATAGAAACGGATAGTTTTGAAAGCACCTGTCAGGCTCTAGAACAACATCCAGATACTGATCTGCTGTTACTGGATTTACATATGCCAGGTAACTGTGGTTTCCTTGGGCTTATTCAACTTCGGAAAAATTATCCGAGTCTCCCCATTGTTGTAATTTCAGCGAGTGAAGACTTAGACGTGATTAGACGCGTCATGGCGTTTGGTGCTTCAGCTTATGTACCCAAATCAGCTAACCCGGTTGATATTAGTACGGCGTTAAATGCGGTATTAGCAGGTGATCTCTGGGTGCCGGAACATATTAAAAAGCCGATTTTTAACCAACATGACAGTGAACAAGATCTCGATTTAGCCGCCAAAGTCGCGCAGTTAACACAGCAACAATACAAAGTTTTGTACTATCTAACCGAAGGCTGGTTAAATAAGCAAATTGCCTATGACTTACATATTTCAGAAGCCACGGTAAAAGCCCATATTACCGCTATTTTCCGAAAGCTAGGTTGTACAAATCGTACACAGGTGGTGATACAAGCACAACGTTTAACGCTAGAGCCCCCCGTAGACAGAGCCATGACGCAACAGCAACAATAAACTTTCTGTTGTTGGCCTAGTGTCCTAAAAACACTGAGCCAACAACTTTGCTAATATGATGGCCGTAAAACGCCATCTCGTTCATATTTATATTAATTCGCCGCTCGCTTTAACATTTTAAAGTGATTTAAGGTTGCACGCAGCGCACCTGGTTTTATCGGTTTTGCCAAAAACATTAAACCTTCCGCCTTAGCTAAAGCGGCAAGATCAGCCTGCGGTGATGCTGAAACTAACACCCCTTTCACTTCGCCCCAATGCGTTTTAATTTGTCGATATAAGTCTAAGCCCGTTATTTGTCTGCCTAGTTGGTAATCTAACAAAATAACATCAGGTGCGGGATGATCTGGTACATACTGCAGTAATTCCTGCTCATCATAAAAACAATGTACATCGGTAATTTGCCACTGTTGTAATAGAACCTTAAGCGCGGCTAGGTTAGCGGCATCATCATCAACACAAATAACGGACAGACCCGGTAAAGGACGCTGCTGTAAAGGCGCAGTTAAGGGGACTTCTTGCCGTAGCTTAAGACTGACGAGGGGTAAACTGATACTAAATACCGTTCCTTTGCCTGGCCAAGAGCGAACCGTTAACGGATGCCCTAATAATTTTGCCATACGATGCACCACCCCCAAGCCTAAACCCAGCCCTTGCTGCCCTTTTGCCGTAGCATCTATTCGATAAAAATCTTCAAATATTCGCTGTAAATCAGGCTCTGCAATACCAGGACCGGTATCCCAGACTTGCAGTAATAAATGCTCGCCACGCTTACGACACCCTAAGAGGATGCGGCCAGAATTGGTGTATTTGATGGCATTTGACAGCATATTTTGTAATATTCGTCGTAGATAGGTGCTATCAGTTTCTACTTGATATCGGCAGGTTTTCACCGTCAAATCCAAGCCTTTTTGTCTGGCGACTAGACGATATTCTTCTGCTAATTGGAGTAATAAGTCTTTTAAACTCACTGTCTGTATATTTGGCTGTAATTTACCGTCATCCAACTTAGCAATTTCTAATAGGGTTGAAATCAGCTCTTCAGAGGCTTTTAAGGAATTATCTAACTGATTAATAATGGCATGTTGCTGCTGTTTATCTTCGATACTGGCTAGCGCTGCAGTGAACAGACGCGCAGCATTTAACGGTTGCAAAATATCGTGACTGGCTAACGCCAAAAAACGTGTTTTCGAGGCATTCGCGGCTTCCGCCTCTGCTTTGGCCTGCAGTAGTTGCTGCTCGGTTGCCCTTCTGCGCCCTACTTCCGCCAGCAACTCCTGATTCATTTCTGAAATCGTTTGTGTTCGCTCCTGTACACGGTCTTCTAGATGCTGTTTAGCCTCGGCCAAGCCTTGCACAGCTTGCACATGATCAGAGATATCGGTGAAACTGGTAACAAAACCACCACCCGGAATAGGATTACCACGCATCTCTATCACCCTGCCATCTGGGCGTACCCGCTGAAACACATGTGCAGTACCATTTTTCATATGGGAAGTCCGCTTTTCCACATGTTCATCCGGATCGCCCGGCCCACACAGACCACGTTCGGCATTTAAACGTACGATATCTGCGACGGGACGACCAACCCGAATCATACCTTCCGGATAATTAAACATTTCAAGATAAGCTTTATTCCAAGCGACTAAATTCAACTCCCGATCGACCACACTGACGCCCTGGCTTAAATGCTCAAGGGTTGAAAATAAAATCTTCCTAGAAAACTGAATCGCCTGAGTAGTATCGTCAAACAGCGTTACTACGTCTTCAAAAGCGAGTTGACGTCCCTCTAATACCGCATTGACCATCGCTGAAGCAGAAGACGCACCAATAACCCCAGCCAGTTCTCGTTCGACGTGTTCAACTAAACCGACACTGGGAAAATCATCTAATTGAATATGTTGTTGCTGTTTACGCCCAAACTCGGCAAGACACTCGGTAGCTCTGGGCGCACCGACAAAACGCTCTAATAAGGTTTTTAAATCACTGTTATGAATACGAATCCGTCGAGCTGGCGTATCCTTATGATTAATGGGTAAATTAGGTTTAACAAAGGCAACCGCTTGTAAACGATCGGATAAGTTAACCGTAGTCAGCAATGAAAACACAATATAACAAAGTATGTTAAAACCTAATGATAAAAACACACCATGACTTAGTGAATCTAGCTGAATCCCAAACATAGCAGTAGGTAACAGCCAGCTAATGCCAAAAGGCCCACCTTGCATAATATCGCTATTTAATACTCCCGCATTCACCAACTGTGGCAGCATTAATGTATAAAACCATAAGATTAACCCTATAGTTAAACCGGCATAAACACCATAAGCATTGCCCCGCCGCCAATAAAGGCCACCAATTACTGCCGGCACTAATTGAATGGTTAAAGCAAAAGCCAACAGCCCAGTTTCTGCTAACTCATAGTTACGCGCAAAAATACTGTAATAAAGATAAGAAAGTGCCATCACCACCACAATCATGGTTCGACGAACTAACAGAATAAGCAAACTAAAATCATGTGCCATTCCTTTTTGTTTCGTCGATTTTAATAAGCCAGGCATCACAACATCATTACTAATCATCGTGGCCAATGCCAAAGTCGCGATAATAATCATAGAAGTTGCAGCAGAAAAACCGCCAATAAACACGATTATGCTTAAAATATCCCAATTCATACTTGAGGGAATAAGTAGGACAAAACTATCGGCTTGATTTAAGATAGCAGGAAAGAGTTGCATTCCTGCGACAGCAATCGGCACAACAACTAAAGTGACTATGAGCAGATAACCTGAGAACCAACGTCTTGCAAGTCGTAAGTGATTATGCGAGACGTTTTCTACGAAGGCGACATGAAATTGTCTTGGCAACAAAAACACCGCAACCATGGATAATACGGTTTTAGTGATAAACTCCACTAAACCAGGCGTGGTTAATTTCGCTTGCTGTTGCATAGAGTGTGCTGCAAAAGCTTTTATTACTGATTGTTCTGTATCAAGAATAAACACATAAACAGCAATGGCCAGCATCAGTAAAGCAAAGAGTTTGACTACTGATTCAAATGCAATAGCCACCATGACACCGCGATTTTGTTCAGTCAAATGTAACTTACGCGTGCCGAATAATATGGCAAAAAATGCCATCGCAATGGTGCTTAGTAAGGCACTATCTTGATACCAAATAGTACTGTCATCAAAAGCCCCTCCTAACAAAACCTGATAAGAACCTGCGACAGCCTTTAGCTGTAAGGAAATATAAGGTACCACCACGATTAAACAAATAATGGCAACAAAAGTTGCCACATTACGGCGTTTGCCATATCGTGCTGAAATGAAATCTGCAATAGAGGTGACGTTTTGTTTTTTAGAAACGTACAGTAATTTAAATAAAAAGGGCTGCGCAAAAATAAACAGTAGGATAGGCCCTAAATAGATGGCCATATAATCCCAGCCCCTGGTAACGGCTGTGCCAACCGCCCCATAGTAAGTCCAAGACGTACAATACACGGCCAAAGCCAAACTGTAGATCAGTCCCCCATACTTTCGTATAAGTCTATCGTCAGCATGACGTTCCCCCCAGTTCGCAATCCAGAATAAACCGCTTACATATAAAAGGGCCAATAGCGCAACAGTCAAGGCGGTCACAGGGTTCTCCATGTTGTTTTTTTAGCTAACTGTGGTTGCAGTGGGCAGTTATGTCAATCTCATAGAGACCACCTTCGACTAAAGTCGGGCTAGCGCCTTGGCTGGCGACTGCTAGATTAAGATTGCTCGATAATAAAATAAACTAAAGGAGACACAACTATGGCAGATCATAACACGAATGCCGCCGCCTACTGGAGCGCTAACCTGCGCTACATAACAATAAGCCTGATAGTTTGGGCATTGGTATCTTATGGCTTTGCAATTTTGCTTAGACCATTACTCGCCGGCATTCATGTTGGTGGTACAGACCTTGGCTTTTGGTTCGCTCAGCAAGGTTCAATTATTACCTTTATCGCTATCATCTTTATCTACGCTTGGAAGATGAATAAGTTAGATAAAGAATTTGGTGTAGAGGAGTAATTGGCATGAGTCAATTTGCAATAAACCTACTGTTTGTTGGGGCATCTTTTGCGCTCTACATCGGTATCGCTATTTGGGCTCGTGCTGGCTCAACCAAAGAATTTTACGTTGCTGGTGGTGGTGTAAACCCTATCACTAACGGTATGGCAACGGCAGCCGACTGGATGTCAGCAGCTTCTTTCATTTCTATGGCTGGTTTACTAGCCGCGGGTGGTTATGCTAACTCTTCTTTCCTGATGGGTTGGACAGGTGGCTATGTACTGTTAGCCATGTTGCTAGCACCCTATCTGCGTAAATTTGGTAAGTTTACTGTTCCTGACTTTATCGGTGATCGCTTTTACAGCAAAGGCGCCCGCGTTACAGCAGTCGCTTGCTTAATCATCATGTCAGTTACCTATGTAATCGGCCAAATGACCGGTGCCGGTGTCGCTTTCTCACGTTTCCTTGAGGTAAGTTCTGCAACTGGTATTTGGATCGCTGCTGGCGTAGTATTTATCTATGCCGTTTTCGGTGGTATGAAAGGCATTACTTATACTCAAGTAGCTCAGTACGTGGTACTGATTATTGCTTATACCATTCCTGCTGTCTTTATCTCATTACAACTTACTAACAACCCTATTCCAATGTTTGGTATGTTCAGTACCCACACAGAATCAGGTGTACCCCTGTTAGTTAAGTTAAATGAAATTGTGCGTGAATTAGGTTTCCAAGATTACACGGCTGACGTGAGCAACAAGCTTAACATGGTGCTGTTTACCTTATCATTAATGATCGGTACTGCTGGCTTACCACACGTTATTATTCGTTTCTTCACTGTTCCAAAAGTGGCTGATGCTCGCTGGTCTGCTGGCTGGACTTTAGTTTTCATCGCCTTACTGTATTTAACTGCACCAGCGGTTGCTTCTATGGCACGTTTAAACCTGTTAACCACCATTTATCCTGATGGCCCTACTGCAGCTGCCCTTGACTATGCAGAACGTCCAGATTGGATTAAAACCTGGGAACAAACCGGTTTAATTCAATGGACTGATAAGAACAATGATGGCCGTATTCAAATGTATAACGACTCACCGGCTTTCGCTGAAAAAGCGGCAGAGCGTGGTTGGGCTGGCAATGAATTAACGGTTAACAATGATATTCTGGTACTGGCCAACCCTGAGATTGCCAATTTACCAGGTTGGGTAGTCGGTTTAATTGCTGCAGGGGGTATTGCGGCAGCATTATCAACCGCTGCAGGTCTGTTATTGGCAATATCCTCAGCGATTAGTCATGACTTAATTAAAAACATTATTAATCCGCAAATCAGTGAAAAAGGGGAAATGCTAGCAGCTAGGATCTCCATGGCCGGTGCCATCTTGTTAGCGACTTATCTGGGGCTTAATCCGCCCGGGTTCGCCGCACAGGTCGTTGCCCTCGCCTTTGGTATTGCTGCAGCAACCTTGTTCCCTGCTTTAATGATGGGTATTTTCTCTAAGCGCGTAAACAGCTACGGTGCTATTGCCGGTATGTTAGCAGGCTTAGTAGTGACCTTACTGTATATCTTCACTTACTTGGGTTGGTTCTTTATCCCTGGTACTAATATGCTACCAAATACTGCCGACAACTGGTTATTTGGTATATCACCACTGTCGTTCGGTGCTATCGGCGCCATGATCAACTTTATCGTTGCTTTCGCGGTATCTGCTGTTACAGCACCTCCGCCAAAAGAAATTCAAGACTTGGTGGAAAGTGTTCGTTATCCTAAAGGTGCAGGTGCTGCTGTTGATCACTAATCAACCGCAGATAACTGTACTGAAATTAGCTATATCGAACTGAAGTAAACTCGGGCTTTCAACTGAAAGCCCGAATTTTTAGGAATACACTATGTTTTGGGAATTAATTGCTACATTTTCGGCAGGCCTTGGTGCTGCAGGTATTGCACTACTGCTCCGTGCAATAACGTTAAAAAAACTACCGAATTGGATTATTCCAGTGTTTGCCGGTGCTGGCATGCTTGGTTTTCAAATTTACTCAGAATACACTTGGTTTAGCCATCAAAAAAGCTTACTGCCACAAGGCGTTGAAGTGGTTAGAACGGCACAAGAAAGTTCTGGATGGCGTCCTTGGAGCTATGTCTACCCACAGACCATGCGCTTTATTGCTGCCGATGTGAGAAACGCAGCTATTAACCAACAAAATACCGATCTTATTTTAGTCGATCTTTATTTCTTTGAACGCAGAATGAGCGCCAGACGCGTGCCGCAAGTTATCCATTGTCAACAACACGCCAGAGCCGATTTCACTGAGGAATTAGCGATACCCTCGGCAGGTCAGGCTGTCAGTTCAGGTTGGCACAAACTGGCTGCAGACGATCAGCTATTACAGTTACTTTGCCACAATCAACTGGACGCTCAGCAAGGATAAGGTATGGAAGTCAGTGAAGTCAGTAAGTTTCTTGCGCAAACTATCCCGTTTGATCAGTTAAGTCCTGCCCAGTTAGCAGAGACTTCCTTGCAATTAAGTGTCTATTACTGTCAGCAAGGCGAAAAACTAGAAATCGCAAAAGAGCGCTTACTGATTATCCGCACTGGCATGTATGCGCTTTATAGTGATAAACAACAACTGCTGACCAAACTAGAAGAAGGCGATTTTTACGGCTATCAATTGTTATTAACCGGCTTAGCGGATGCTGATCAGTTAATCTGTGAAGAAGATGGCTTAGTGTATTGGTTAGCTGCATCTGAATTTCATCAATTACGTTATCAATATAAAAATGTTGATATTTTTTTCCAACGACTATTTGGTCGACGCTTACATCAGTATAAAGAACAGCAAGGCTCGCGTTTTACCCTAAAAATAGCTGACATTGTGCAGAACCGTAAGGTAGCTATCTGTGGTAAACAAAGTGTGCAACAAGCGGCTCAGCTGATGACGGAAAAGCGCGTGTCATCCCTGTTGGTAGAAGAAAACGAGCGCCTAATTGGCATCCTAACTGATCGAGATTTACGCACTAGAGTTTTGGCAGATGACTTACCCGCCTCAACGCTGATTCAGCAAGTGATGACGCCAAAGCCACACACCATTGATAAACATGCTTACTTATTTGAAGCGGTGCAACTAATGAGTCGCTTTAATATTCATCATTTACCCGTGATGGAGAAAGATGTAAGTTTTGGCATGATTACCGCTACGGACATCATTCGTTCGCAGCAAGATCATCCTGTCTACTTAATCGGTGAAATCCACCGGCAAAATACCGTCGATGGTTTAACCCAATGCAGCCTGCAAATAAATAATTTAGCACAAACGCTGGGCAAGCAATTAGTACCGGCGCATGAAGCGGGGCATATTATTACCACTATCACCGATGCCCTCACCCAGCGCTTAATTAAATTAGCCCAGCAAAAACTTGGGCCAGCGCCTTGTGTCTTTACTTGGCTGTGTTTTGGTTCACAAGCCAGAATGGATCAAAGTATAAATGCGGATCAAGACAATGCGCTGCTGCTAGAGCGTGAACCTACGGCGGACATTGCGGACTATTTCCAACAATTAGCCGAATTTGTCTGTCAAGGTCTCGCGAGCTGCGGCATAACACTTTGCCCTGGCAATATTATGGCTTCTAATCCAGAACTACGCTTAAGCCTAAAGGGTTGGTCGGGTAAATTTGCAAAATGGATTTCATCTCCCACACCAGAAGCCATTCTAAAAGCCAGTATTTTCTTTGATATGCGGGTGGTCGAAGGCTCAAAAGGCCTATTTAATGCACTACAACAGGATATTTTAGCCCGCACTAATAATGCATTGTTTCTGTATCACTTGGCTCAAAGTTCACTGCAACGAACCGCGCCTTTAAGCTTTTTAAGAAACTTCATTCTTGAGCATGACGGTAAGCAGAAAAAAGGCATCGACCTAAAAAAACGCGGTATCAGTTTAATTACGGATATTGTGCGGATATACGCGCTGGCACATGGTGTACATGAAGTTAATACACGCCAGCGTTTGCAACAACTCGCCTTACTAGGAGCAATAGAGCCAAAAGAAGCACAAAATCTCTCTGACGCTTTTGATGTGTTAGCTCATTTACGCTGGGATAAACATCTACATGATATAAATCAGGGACATGAGGCTAGTAACCTATTAGATCCTGCCATTCTTTCGGGTTTGCAGCGACATCAGCTGAAAGACAGTTTTGCCGTAATAAATAATGCACAATCTTCCATCAAACATCGTTTCTGCAAAGAAGTTTAAATGAGTAAAATAAATGCTAGCCTGGCTTAAGAAAAAACCTGCGTTATATGATAATGTTAAACGCTTTAATACGGTGGCTGTAGCACCCGCCTCTACCCCTGCGCGTGCCTGCAATTATTTAGCGATCGACTTAGAAATGACCGGCTTACATGCCCGACAAGATCATATTGTCAGCATCGGCTGGGTGCCAATCATTGATCAGCAAATTCAGTTAAATCAGGCCAGGCATTTTTTAATCAAGCCCCCGGTCAGTGTTGGTCAAAGTGCGATTTATCATGGTGTACATGATAAAGATTTAAAAGATGCCAGCGAGCTGAGTGAAGTGTTACAGCTGCTATTGCAAGACTATTGCGGCTACTATTTTATTGCTCATCATTGCCGGCTGGATCGGGCTTTTTTAGAGTTAGCTTTTCAACGCTATTTTGGTAAAGTGCCAAAAATGCTATTTATCGACACCCTGAACATTGAATGGTACAGAATGCAAAAACAAGGCGTCGTTATGAAAAAAGATGCGCTGCGCTTACCAAACTGTTTAGCACGCTATAAACTGCCGGTCAGTTCGCAGCATCATGCTCTCGAAGATGCATACGGATGTGCAATGCTTTATCTGGCGCAACTCAAAAAAAGCCATAACGAGATCACCATTGCCGACATGCTGCAACAAAGCCGCTAGCGCTTCAAATTAGGGTTTTAATTTGAGTTGCAGCCCTTTCAAGACATTGCGCAGTACTTGGGCCTGACATTGCCGATAGTGTGGATGATCGGGTTTGCGAAAAAAGGCACTTAGCTCTGCTTTACCTAACCGAAATCCGGCCAACTGCAATAACTCAATAAAATCTTCATCTCGTAAGGTAAAAGCTATTTTAAGTTTACGCAGAATAATATTATTGTTTAGCCGACTCTCAGCAACTGGCAGCTCGCCGTCTTTCTGGCCACGTTTGCTAATAATTAAGCCATTAAGAAACTGGGCCAATTCCTGATCAGTTATTGCTAAAAAGCTACTCTCTTCTTCTTTACTCAGCCAACCAATTAACTGCTCACGGCTTGCTTCTAAGCCACCCAAAGCAAAAGTTGCTGCCATAGCACTATTATTAAAATCTACAATATAGCGAATACGCCGTAAGATATCGTTATTGGTCATCAGGTTTCCAAATGATGGTAAGTCAAAGCTTAGCGCCTTGCATTGTGTTGAGTATGTCGCAAACCGAACTGTTCGGCAAAACTAAAAACAGCAGAGTAAAAAAGGCGCTTACGCGCCTTTTTTCGTTCTGCCTACACTTATTTAGCGCGGCTACGATACTCATCAGTACGCGTATCAATTTCAATGCGGTCGCCTTCTTCAACGAAAGCCGGTACCATTAACTCGTAGCCAGTTTCGATCTTCGCTGGCTTCATTACTTTACCAGAAGTATCACCACGAGCAGCTGGCTCAGTATAAGTTACAGTGCGAACTACGATAGTGGGCAAATCAACAGAGATTGGACGCTCGCCGTAGAACACCACTGAACACTCCATACCATCAACCAAATACTTTAGCGCTTCGCCCATAGACTCAGCTTCAATTTCATACTGGTTGTACTCTGTATCCATAAATACATACATAGGATCGGCGAAATATGAGTAAGTCACTTCTTTGG